>JALZDD010000276.1 GCA_030862715.1 Actinomycetota bacterium
TATCTGGGGCAGGTGTTATCGAAGGGTAATCGGCCCGGGGGAGATGTCCGGGCCGGTTGCGGGCATGCTTGGCGCATGCGATTGACCGAGCATGAGCTCACCGTGGCCCTGACCGGGACGGCCAAGACCGTCCTGGCCTCCGGCCGGAGGTTCCGCAGGGGCGGTGCCGACATCGACAAGGTCTGGGACGAGACCGACCGCTTCCAGCGGTTCAAGCTGCTGGACAGCATCGGCACCCAGATCTTCCCGGTGCTGACCGACCTCCCCGACATCGACGTCCCCGTCGGTGGTCGCCCGACCTTCCCGGAAGAGCAGATCCGCGAGTCCGTCGAGCGCAACATCGGTGACGACGTCGGCCGGCTCCGCCGCGCGGTCACGGTCAAGGCCCGCGTCGCGCTCGTCCAGGCCGCCCTCTCCAACCTGCCGCCCCGGGCCGAGGGCGACCTACGCCTGAGCGACTGAGCCCGGGGTGCACTGGTCGATCAGGCAGCGTTCCGCTCGCGGCCGAAGGCGAGGGCGGCGAGAGCGAGCGCCCCGACCAACAGGCCGAAGTCGCGCAGAGCGACGTCGTAGAACTCGCCCATCGTGACGAGGTTGACGATGATCCCGGCCAGCCAGGCGGCGACCAGCAGTGCGCCGTAGCGAGGGATGATCGCGACGACGACGCCGGCCACGATCTCGATGACGCCGACCGCCAGCATCGCCTGGTGCGCGTTGCCGGGGACGATGTCGTCGATCCAGGGCGCGAGGTAGCGGTCCCACTCGGTGAGGACTTCGGCGAACTTGTCGAGTCCGAACGCGATCGGGGCGATGACGAAGACCGTGCGCAGCAGGAAGAAGGCGCGGTCGCCGCCGGAGGATTCGGTGATCGACTTCGTGATCGAGGTCTCGGATGTGTGGCTGGTCATGAGTGCTCCCTTTCGGAGAGGCGGGATGAAGGCGATGCTCGGGACGTTCCCGGGTGCCTCTGCTGCATGTGTGTCATCGACTCGTCCGCGTCTTACCGCCGTCCAAGAAGTTCGGCTCGCCCGGTAAGAACCTCGCCGCGCGCGACACCAATCAGTCATGAAGCTGCAGAAGCGGGACCGTGCCCTGCGCTCGCGCCAGGCTTTCGAGGATGCGGTGGCGTGGCGTCGGCGAAGCCTGCTCGGCGCCGGGTTTTCGGACGACCTGGCCTCGGAGGTGGCCGCGGACGTACGCCTCGACCTGCACGCGCTGCTGCAGCTGGTGGATCGCGGATGCCCGCCGGAGCTTGCCGTCAGGATCGTGGATCCGTCGCCGGGCGAGGTGGGATCATGAACATCGTGCAGGGTGGCATGGCTGAGATCGGCGTAGCGTCGAACGAGCCCTGGGTGAACGATCTGAACGACCCCGGGCCTCCGGGGCATGTCGCCCAGCGCAGTCTCCATGACCTGCTGCTGCGGGCGACCCGGCATCAGGTGTGGCGCCTGCGGAGCCAGCTGCCTGGTGCGGGGTCCGCAGACCTGGAGGACCTGGCTCAGCAGGCTGCCGACGACGCCTTGGTCGCGGTGCTCGGCAAGCTCGCCACCTTCGAGGGGCGAAGCCGGTTCAGCACCTGGGTCTACAAGTTCGGCGTCCTTCATGCCGGCGTCGCCGTCCGGCGGCAGGCATGGCGGCATCGGGAGGTCGCGCTACCGGACTCGTTCGACGTCCTGGACGACGGCACCGCTCCGGAGGGATACGTGCAGGCGGATGATCTCTCGCGGGCCGTCCAGGCCGCGATCGCCACCGTCCTGACACCCCACCAGCGGCGGGTCACGCTGGCGCTGCTGATCGATCAGGTGCCGATCGACGTGCTCGCCGAGCGGCTCAACACCAATCGCAACGCCCTGTACAAGACACTCCACGACGCTCGCCAGCGACTACGTACGTCCCTGCTGGCGAGCGGCCATCTCGATGAATCGTCCCTGCGGAGTGCGCCATGACCGACAGAAACCGCCCCCTGCCCGCTGCCGCTCTCGACGGCCTGCTGCTCGACACCAACCCCTACCTGTCCTGCGACGACTGCTTCGACCAGATCGACACCTACGTCGAGCAGCTGCTGGCCGACCCTGGCCACGTGGACATCCCGATGCAGGTGCATCTGAAGGCCTGCGGCGCCTGTGCCGAAGAGGCTCAGGCGTTGATGGACCTGCTCTCGTCGTGATCCGGCGGCGTCGCTTGGCGCCGGCCGCTCAGGCCAGGCGCTTGGCGACGTTGTCGCTGAGCTGCTCCAGCGAGTCCTTGAGGGCAGTGAACTCCTCGGTCTGCAGCGCCATCACGTCGGCGATGGTGTCGGGCACGCCTTCGGCCCGGTTGCGCAGCTCGACGCCGGCGTCAGTCAGGCGTAGCCGGACGCTGCGCTGGTCCTCGGGGCGCTTCTCGCGGGCGATGAGCCCGGCGGCCTCAAGGCGTTTGACGAGCGGCGTCACCGTGCCGTAGTCGAGGCCGAGCTGTTCACCGAGCTCTCCCATGGTGATGGGGGAGCTCTCCCACAGCACCAGCATCGCGACGTACTGGGAATAGGTCAGGCCCAGGGCGTCCAGGATCGGTCGGTATGCCGCGGTCACGAGCCGCTGCGCGGTGTAGAGCGAGAAGCACAGCTGCTCGCTCAGCTCCAGGCTGTGGCGAGTCTTCGTCATGCGCCCACTCTACAACCTTGCGCGCAATCTTTTCCGAGAAAGCCTTGCGCGCAAGGTAAGTCTGGCGTATATTCCTTGTACGCAAGGTAATCCACCACAAGGAGTGAGACGACATGTCCAAGCCCGTCCTGGAGCCGGCCGCAGCCGAGTTCGCAGCCGCCACCGCCAACCCGCCCTACCTGTTCGACCTCGGTCCCGCCGAGGGTCGCGAGGCCGTCAACCAGGTCCAGTCCGGCGACGGTGTCGACAAGCCGGACGTCGACGAGGAGTGGGTCACCGTCGAGGGTGGCCCGACGGGAGAGGTGAAGGTCCGCATCGTCAGGCCCGCCGGCGTCAGCGGCACCCTTCCCGTCCTCATCTACATCCACGGCGCCGGCTGGGTCTTCGGCAACGCCGGTACGCACGACCGTCTGGTCCGCGAGCTCGCGGTCGGCGCAGGCGTCGCCGTCGTGTTCCCGGAGTACGACCTCTCGCCCGAGGCGAGGTACCCCGTCGCGATCGAGCAGAACTTCGCGGCCGCCCAGGGGTCGTCACTCATGGTGCCGCGAAGGGGCTCGACGCCTCGCGCATCGCCGTCTCCGGCGACTCCGTCGGGGGCAACATGGCCGCGGCGCTCACTCTGATGGCGAAGGAGCGTGGCGGTATCGACCTGAAGCAGCAGGTGCTCTTCTACCCGGTCACCGACGCCGCCTTCGAGACCGAGTCCTACCACCAGTTCGCCGAGGGCTACTTCCTGCAGCGCGACGGCATGCAGTGGTTCTGGGACCAGTACACGACCGACGAGGCCGAGCGGGCCCAGATCACCGCCTCGCCGCTCCGGGCGACCACCGAGCAGCTCACGGGCTTGCCGCCGGCGCTGGTGATCACCGCCGAGGCCGACGTGCTTCGTGACGAGGGCGAGGCGTACGCCGCCAAGCTCCGTGAGGCCGGCGTGCCGACCGTCCAAGTCCGCCTCGGCGGCGTCATCCACGACTTCGTGATGCTCGACGCGCTGCGTGACACCTACGCCAAGAAGGCGGCGATGACCCTGGCGATCGACACGCTGAAGACCGCCCTCGCCTGAGCCGCTCGCTCGAGCCGGTGACCGGGCGGCGTCAGGTCCAGGGGGTGTCCCAGCGGCCGTCGGCCTGAGCCGCCCGGACCTCGGCCAGGCCCGCCGGCCGCATGCGGCCCTCGGAGGTGAGGCGCTCGACCTTGGAGATGTTGAGCCGGGACCACTTCGAGCCCGGGCGCCGGCGGGTGTAGCGCTGCAGGTAGGTCGCTTCATCGTCTCGGCGGCGTACGGCGGAGATCCAGCCGAAGCAGAGGCCGACATCGACCAGCTCGTCGGAGGAGAGGGAGGCCGGCTCGATGCCCTTGCGGGTCAGCCGCAGCCACACGGCACGGGTCTCGGGGGCGGCCGCCTCGAAGTACGCCTCGACCTCGGCCACCGACGGCCGGTCCAGCACCGGCTCGCCATCGATCAGCTCCATCTCGCCAATCTAGCGATCCGTGGGCGAGGATGTCCCCGTGATCGACGAGCGCCCCATCAACACATGGCTGACCGACATGGACGGTGTCCTGGTGCGCGAGGAGGAGCCGATCCCCGGCGCCGCCGAGTTCCTGGCGAAGCTGACCGAGAAGTCGGTGCCGTTCATGGTGCTGACCAACAACTCCATCTACACCCCGCGCGACCTCCGGGTCCGGCTGCTCCGGTCAGGTCTCGACGTCCCGGAGAAGTCGATCTGGACCTCGGCGCTCGCGACCGCGCAGTTCCTCGCCGACCAGCGGCCGGACGGCTCCGCGTACGTCGTCGGCGAGGCCGGTCTGACGACCGCGCTGCACTCGGTCGGCTACGTGATGACCGAGAACGACCCCGATTACGTCGTGCTCGGCGAGACCCGGACCTACTCGTTCGAGTCGATCACCCGGGCGATCCGGCTGATCGAGCGTGGCGCGCGGTTCATCGCGACCAACCCCGACCCGAGCGGGCCGAGCCCGCAGGGCACGCTTCCCGCGACCGGCTCCGTCGCTGCGCTGATCAGCGCCGCGACCAACCGGGCGCCCTACTACGTCGGCAAGCCGAACCCGCTGATGATGCGCAGCGCCCTCAACCAGCTCGAGGCCCACTCCGAGACGACCGTGATGATCGGCGACCGGATGGACACCGACATCATCAGCGGCCTCGAGGCCGGGATGCGCACCATCCTCGTCGAGACCGGGTCGACCAGGCC
>JALZDD010001032.1 GCA_030862715.1 Actinomycetota bacterium
ACACCGACTACTCCGCCGCGGCCGTCGCCGACGAGTGCTACACCGACACGATCCTCTTCTTCCACGCGCCGTGGTGCCCGGAGTGCCGCGGGTTCGAGGAGGCGATCAAGAGCGGCGAGGTGCCTGATGGGGCACAGATCCTGAAGGTCGACTACGACTCCGCGACCGACCTGCGCAAGCAGCACGAGGTGACCATCCAGTCGACCTTCGTACGCGTCGACCCCGCCGGCGAGACGGTCAAGCTCTGGTCCGGCTACGGCAAGGACAAGTCGGTCGACGCCATCCTCGAGAACACCCAGTGACCCTGCTGCTCGCGTCGTTCCTCGCCGGGGCGCTCTCGGTGCTCGCCCCGTGCGTGGTGGCGTTCGTGCCGGCCATATTCTCCCGTGGGTACGGCCTCTCCCGCGGGACCGGCGAGCGCCGGCCGTGGGTGGCGGTGGCCGCGCTCGGCGTCTCCGTCATCGTGTTCAGCGTCGTGCTCAAGTCGACGACGCTGCTCATCGACGTCCCGCCACGGTTCTGGAGCATCGTCTCCGGTGTGATCGTGGCGCTCTTCGGTGTCGTGATGATCTGGCCACGGCTGTGGGACGCGGTGGCGTTCCGGCTCGGGTTCGGCTCACGTGCCCAGGAGCGCCTGGCCCGGGCGAGCACGCGTCGTGGGATCGGCGGCGACATCCTCCTGGGCGCGAGCATGGGCCCGGTCTTCAGCGCCTGCAGCCCGACGTACGCGCTGATCGTGGCGGCCATCCTCCCCGCCGAGCCGCTGCGCGGGCTCGGTTACCTGCTCGCGTACGTCGCCGGCCTGACGCTCCTGCTGGCCGCGGTCATGGTGGGTGGACGGGCGCTGATCGGCCGGCTCAGGTGGGCGATCCACCCCGAGGGCGCCTTCCACAAGGTGCTCGGCGTCATCCTGGTGCTCATCGGCGTCGCGATCGCGACCGGACTGGACAAGGCCCTGCTCACCCTGCTCGTGGAGCAGGGACTGTTCGACTGGCAGATCGGCCTGGAGGGCCGGCTCAGCACTGATCAGTGACCGGCCGAGAAGGACCGCCCGCGCAGGAGCGGCACCACCGACGAGCCGTCCAGCTCGGAAGCCACGACCACGTCGGCGGCATAGCCCTTCGCGGTCAGCTCCCGGCCGCTGACGCAGGCATGGAGTGCGTCCGGGAGATCCGCAGCCCGGAACGCGTCGCGCGCCATCGCGGCCTCGGGCGAGAGATCGCCCGGGTCGAGAGCGTCCAGGACCGCCCCGGCGCCCCAGATGTCCTCGATCGCGGGGCGGAGCGTGCCGTCCGGCCAGCGCTCCCCCGACGCGATGAAGGCGACGCTCGCGCCGTCGGCGCAGCGAGGAGCGAGCCACTCGGCGACCGCGGTCCGGTTGCGGAGCGAGGCACCGACGACCGTGGCACCGCCGTCGGCGAGCAGGCTGCTGATCGTCGAGCCGTTGGGCGAGGGCAGCACGAGCCGCTGGACGCCCTCGGACTCCCGTAGCGACGCGGGAGAGAGCGAGGGCCGGCCCAGCGCCGCGTCCTGACGCTGGACTGCGAGAACGGCGTCGTGCTCACGTGCGTACGCCTCCGCCCGGTCGTCCCGCCACCCGAACGGGAACACCTCGATCCCGCGCTCGACGGCGACCGTCAGCGTCGTGGTGAACGAGAGCACGTCCACCACAACGGCGATGTCCACCGGCCCGATCGCCTCGGCACCCACCGGCCCCCACTCGAGCCGGAACCGGTAGGCGTGCTGGCGGTGCTGCGCGTCGAAGGTGGTCACGCGCCGAGGCTAGTGACCCCAGGCGAGCGCGGCGGCGATCTGCGGAGAGATCTCGCGCAGCGCGCGACCACGGTGGGAGATCGCGTCCTTCTCCTCGATCGACAGCTCGGCAGACGTACGTCCGTCCTCGGTGTCGACCGCGACGAACAGGACGTCGTAGCCGAAGCCGCCGGCACCGCGGACCTCGCGGATGATCCGGCCGTCCATGCGGCCCTCGACGACGATCTCGCCACCGTTCCAGACGAAGGCGATCGCGCAGGCGAAGTGGGCGCCGCGGCGCTCGTCGGGCACGTCGGAGAGCTGAGCCAGGAGCAGCTCGTTGTTGCGCTGATCCGACTTGGGCGGGCCGCCCCAGCGCGCCGAGAGCACCCCGGGCATCCCGTTGAGCGCGTCAACGCAGAGGCCCGAGTCGTCCGCGACGGTCGGCAGCCCGGTGGCCGCGTACCCGGCCCGCGCCTTGATCAGCGCGTTGCCCTCGAACGTCGGGGCGTCCTCGACCGGCTCGTCGTAGTGGGTGACGTCATCGAGGCCGACGACCGAGACCCCGGGCACAAGCGGCGAGAGGATCCGGAACATCTCCTCCAGCTTCTTGGCGTTGCGCGAGGCGACGTGGATCTTGGGCTCAGCCGGCAAGTGCGGCCTCCTGCAGCTTGGTCAGGTCGGCGCAGCCCTTCTCGCCCAGCGCCAGCAGGGCGTCGAGCTCGGCGCGGTCGAAGGCGACGCCCTCGGCGGTGCCCTGCACCTCGACGAACTTGCCCTCGCCGGTCATCACGATGTTCATGTCGGTCTCGGCACGCACGTCCTCCTCGTAGGGAAGATCGAGGCGCGGTACGCCGTCGATGATCCCGACCGAGATCGCCGCGACGGAGCCGGTGAGCGCCTTCGAGACACCCAGCGAGGCGACCGCGTCGGCGAGCGCGACATAGGCGCCGGTGATGGCAGCCGTGCGCGTCCCACCATCGGCCTGCAGCACGTCGCAGTCGATGTTGATGGTGTTCTCGCCGAGCGCCTTGTAGTCGATGACGGCGCGCAGCGAGCGCCCGACCAGGCGGGAGATCTCGTGGGTGCGTCCGCCGATCTTGCCCTTCACCGACTCGCGCGAGGAGCGCTCGTGGGTCGAGGCCGGCAGCATGGCGTACTCCGCCGTCACCCAGCCCAGCCCGGAGCCCTTGCGCCAGCGCGGCACGCCCTCGGAGGCCGAGGCGGCGCACAGGACGCGGGTCTTGCCGAACTCGATGAGGACGGAACCGGCCGCGTGGTCGAGCCAGTTGCGGGTGATCTTGATGGGGCGCAGCTCGTCGTCGGCGCGCCCGTCAGCTCGTGTGGTCACG
>JALZDD010001034.1 GCA_030862715.1 Actinomycetota bacterium
AGGTCGACGAGCTCGGTGCCGAGATCACCCTCGCCGTCCCCGGTGGCGAGCCGGTCGACGCGGCCTCGTCCCTGCTGATCATGACCCTCGGCGCCGCCAACGGCGACAAGGTCGAGGTCACCGGCCCGGACCAAGCGGCCGTGGACACCATCGCCGCGCTCGTCGCGCAGGATCTCGACGCCTGAGCGAGGCGCTTTCCGGCGTACGGCACCGAAATCGGCGACCGGCCTCCTCCGAGGCGTTGCGGTAGTACGGTGTCGGTGTGGTCGATCCTCCCTGGGACCTTCTGCTGACCGTGGCCTTCGTGCTCACGGGCACCGCCGGGATCTGGATTCTCGTCGTCTGCCCACCCTCGGGCGGGGAGACCGTTCTCCACCTCAACCACGCGGCGATGAGCGCGGCGATGATCCTGATGATCTGGGTGATCGCCTCCGACGTGGCGGTCTGGGCGCAGGTCGCGCTCTTCGCGGTGCTGACCCTGGCACTGCTGCCCGCTCTGCGGGGCGCGAGCGACGGGGCCCGGCGTGCCGACGTGGTCGGACATCTCGCACTCAATGCCGCGATGATCTGGATGCTCGCCGCGATGCCGCTGCTCATGGCTGACGCGCATACGAGCGGCGCCCAAGGTCATGCGGGCCACGGCAGCGCGGTGGCGATCGCACCGGCCGGGCACCCTCCCGGCTGGGCGATCGCGGTCAACTCGCTGTTCGTCGCGGTCTGCGCGGTCGGAGTGCTCTGGTGGCTGGTGCGCGCGACCGCGGTGCGCACGCACCGGCTGCCCGCCATCGGCCATGGGCTGATGGCGGCCGGGATGGGCACGATGCTCGTTCTGCTCCCCGCGTGAAGTCGTGCCGAAGGATCAGACTCCCGCGAGCGGCCGGCCGCTGTCGCGCCAGCCGAGGACACCGCCCTCGAGGTTGTAGGCCCGACGGCCGGTCGCGGCGGCGCGAGCTGCGAATCGTGCCGACCGGTCCCCCGTCGGGCAGGCGAACACCACCCGGGACGCCTCGGAGAACGGCATCCCCGCCTCCATGACCTGCTCGAGCAGGTCGTCGCGGAGATTGATCGCCCCAGGGATGTGGCCGGCCTGGAACGCCAGCGCCGTGCGTACGTCCACGACGACCACGTGCTCGCCCGCGGCGGTCCACGCATCCAGCTCCTCGGGCGCCGCCGACGGTGCTGCCTCGTCCGGAGTGGGGCGGGCCGCGCCGAACAGGTCGGGGCGGCGGTGGCGGTAGTAGGAGAGGTACGGCTCCATGCGGTCGCACGCGATGACGACCGCCGTGACCGGGCCTCCGGGCCCGGACAGGAGCCGTTCCCGAGCGGCGGCATAGGCAGCCCCGGTGGTGGGGCCGGCGAGCACGCCGTGCCGGGTAGCGAGCTCGAGGCTCGCGGAGATCGCGTCGGCCGAGTCGACGGCGGTGATCGCGTCGTAGAAGCCGGGTTCGAAGAGCCCGACCTCCCACATCTCCGCCGCCGAGCGGATGCCGGGGATGAAGTCCCCCTCCGCCGCGACGACCCCGACCACGGCGGTCTCCGGGTTGCGCTCGCGCAGGTAGGTCGCGGCCCCTCGGGTGGAGCCGGTGGTCCCGAGCCCGCCCACGAGCAGGTCGACCGGGCCGGCATCGCGGTAGATCTCGCGGCCGGTCTGCTCGTAGTGGGCTCGCAGGTTGTCCTCGTTGGTGTACTGCGAGGTGTGGTGGTAGCGGCCGGGCTCCCCCTCCATGAGGTCGCCGATCACCCCGAACACGTCGTTGGGCGCGGTGGGGTCCGGGCACTCGGAGAGGCCGGGCATCTCGGTCACCTCGGCGCCCAGCAGCGAGAGCATCTCGCGGACCTCGCGCACCCGGACCCGGTTGGTGAAGGCACGGAACCTGACCCCGTGCATCGAGGCGATGATCTGGAGTGCCTTCGCGGTGTTGCCGCTCGATGCCTCCAGGACGACCTGCTCCTCGTCGACGATCGTGCCGATGTGGTTGCGCAGCAGCCCCCAGGCGACGCGGTCCTTGACCGAGCCGAACGGGTTCGCCGACTCCAGCTTCAGGAAGATCTCGGCCTCGGGCACACCGTGCGCGGCCGGATCGAGCCGCAGCAGCGGGGTGTCGCCGATCATGTCGAGCACGCTGTCGTATCGCATGGTCAGCTCCCATGGTGGTCGTCGGCGACGAAGGCGAACCGTTCGCCGTCCCAGACCGCCGCGACCTTCGGCGGCGGCGGATGCCCGCCGGCGGCGGATGCCGACAGGTCCATCTGATAGGCGGCGGTGTTGACGAACGCGAGTACGTCGCCGCTGCTCGGTTCGGACTCGAGGAACACCTTCCGGCGGCTGATGAGGTCCGACTCCAGGCACAGCCGGCCGGCGAGGAACACGCCCTCCGCCGGCGGTTCACCACGCCCGTCGACGAGCACCGGGTCCAGCAGGACCTCCTGGTCGGCGGGGGTGACCTGGTTGCGGGACAGGTCGAGCACGACCAGATCGCGCCCGGCAGCGCGCTTGCGGTAGAGCACCGAGCCCAGGGTGACGCCGGCATGGTCGACCAGGGCCTTGCCCGGTTCGATCCACAGCGTGAGCATGCACTCGTGCAGCACCTCGGCGACCGGTCGACGCTCGATCTCGGCGGCCAGGAACCGCTCCAGGACGTCGGTGGCAGGGCGGTGGTTGCCGTACTTGTGAACGGCCGTCGCCCCGACGTCGTGTCCGGGCCAGACCAGGTCCCCTGGCCCTGCGGACGCAAGAGCCTGCGCATACCGCTGAAACGGCTCGGGGTCCTCGACGAAGCGCTGGCGGAACCCACCGCCGATGTCGATCACCGACGGCCGCAGACCCTTCCGGTGCGCAGCGGCCACGACCGCCATCGACTCGGTCAGCGCGTCCACCCGGGCAGCCGGATCGGCCGTGTCGAGGTGGAACGCGACACCGCGCAGGTCGAGCCCGGGGGCGTGGCGTACGGTCTCGAGGGCGGCGTCGGCGTCGGCGAGATCGATGCCGAACCGCGACTGCGGCACGGCCGGCGAGGCGAAGCCGGAGAGTCGCAGCAGGACCGGGACGCTGGAGCCGGCCGGCGCGGCGGCGGCGAGCCGGTCGAGCTCCCACAGGTCGTCGGCGTTGGCGGCGACCCCGAGCGCTGCGATCCGCTCGATGAACGCCGGCGACTTCGGACCTGTCGCCTCGATCCGGTCCGGTGCGAACCCGGCGGCCAGGGCCCGGTCGAGCTCGGCCGCCGACGCCACGTCCGCGCCGAGCCCGGCGGCGCACGCCTCGGCGAGGAGCGCCGTCGAGGCGTTCACCTTGTGCGCGTAGAAGATGTCGTACGGCACGCCGTGGCGCCGCACCACGCCCGCGAGCGCTGCGGCGTTCTCGGCCATGACCTGGGGAAATACCACGTGGAGCGGCGACCCGAACCGTTCGATCGCCTCTCCCACCGCGGCAGCGTCGGCGAGGAAACGGGCCGCGAGCGGGTGCCGCGCGGCCGGGAGCGGAAGGCGTTGGCTCACCCGTCGGCCACCGTGTAGCCGCAGTCGCGCAGGTCGGCGTAGACCCGGTCGCGCTGCCCGGCGTCGGTGAACCTGGCCCGGACCCGCTTCCCGTGCAGGTCCACCTCGATCAGCTCGGCCGCCTGGGCGTCGAAGACGGCGGTGATCGTCACCCGGCAGTGCCGGCAGGTCATGTCCGGGACCCCGAACTCCTGCTCCCCCGCGGCGAAACGTACGTCCCTTGTGGCGGACTCGGGGATCTCGGCGATCCGCACCGACTCGACCGCGGACCGGAAGGCGCCGGTGAGCGCCTCGGCGACGGCGGCGAGCGGCTGGACGCGCTGCCCGTCGACCTGATGGGCCCGTTGCCCGAGGCAGACGGGCCGCTCCCCTGCCGGCAGCAGGGCGTACTGTCGCGAGATCTGGTCGAGCTCGACGTGGTATCGCTGGATGGCGGCACGCACCCCCAGGCCCTCCTCGCGGGCCCGGTCCATCACCTCGTGGGCGTCGGCGATGGTGCGGCGCTTCATCTCGGCGAGCAGCGCGACGGAGTCGGCGGTGTAGCGCAGCCGGCCGCCGGCCCCCTCAAGACGCACGGGGATCATGCCCCTGCGGTAGGTGGAGGCCTGCAGCTCCCAGAACCAGGTCGAGGCCACCGTGCCGTAGAGCCCGGAGTCCCACATCGCCTCGGCGAACACGACCGGGTCCTCGATCCCGACCTGTCCGGCGAGCATGCCGTGCTGGACGAGCGCGCGGCCGGCGGCCTCGGCTCCGACGCGGAAGATCTCGGCGGGCTCCTGGTCGGTGGTGGTGTCGGCGAGGACGTCGAGCTCGTCGTCGTCGAGCGCGTCCGAGCGCGCCGTGACGGGGTCGGCGGCGGCGATCGCGTCTCCGACGGCGATCACGGCCTCCCTGGCCGCGATCGGCAGGATCGGACCGAGCGGTCCCGGACCGATGTGGCCGCTGTTCGCGATCCCGCGGGAGTCGCGCCAGGTGACGCGGTGGGTGGCGCTCACGACCTGGTCGGGCCGGCACGGCCGCATGAAGGACTCCAGGTAGCGCCGCTGCCCGGTCGTGAGCGGGCCCCCGGGCTCCGGGCTGAGCGCCTCGACGCGGTAGTCCACCGACACCTCAGCCACTGCCGGGGCCGGGCCGGCCAGGAAGTCGGCACCCGCGACCTCGGCCAGGATGCGGGCGGCGGCGGTGCGGTCGTACCTGATGCCAACGTTGTGCACGTGTCAGTCCCTTTCGGCAGCGGCCGCGAGGCCCCGCAGGAGTCGGTCGACGTCGTTCTCGTCGTTATAGAGGTGGAAGCTCACCCGGACCGCGTCCTCCCGCGGCCCGTCCAGACAGTGGTCGCCGGCGCGTACGTAGACGCCGCGGCGTTCGAGGGCGAAGGCCACGTCGGCACCCGCCTGGCCCTCGAGGGAGAAGGCGGCGATGCCGCTGTGCGGTCGGCCCACATCGACCGGCGGCCCGAGGAGGGTGACGCCGCCGATCCGGGAGGCGCCGTCAGCGAACCGGGCGGCGAGGCTGGCGAGGTGGGCACCGACCCGGTCGAGGCCGATCGTGTCGAGAAACGCGGTGGCGCTCGCGAGCGCAGCCGCGCCGGCCCCGTCGAGGCTGCCCTCCTCGGCGGCGTCGGTGAGCGGGGAGACGTGTCGCGCCGGCCCGCTCCGCGCGGCCGCACGGTCCACCGCGATCCGATGATGCTGCCCCCGGCGTACGTAGACCGTGCCCGTGCCGGGAGGCCCGAACATCTTGTGACCCGAGACGACGGCGAGCTGGGCCCGGGATTCGGCCAGACGCAGTGGCAGCCGCCCGGCGCTCTGGGAGCAGTCGAGGCAGACCGTCGCCGCCCGCGGGATCGCCAGCGCGTCGAGGTCGCTCCGGGTGCCGTGGAGGTTGTGGACGTCGGTCGCGACGACGACCGCGGTGCGGTCGCTCGTGGCACGGGCGAAGTCGTCGGGGTCGATGCGTCCCAGACGGTCGCGGCGGTACGCCACCGCCCGGACGTCCTGGTGTCGCATCCGTTCGGCGAGCCGGAGCCATGGCCGCACCGTCGAGAGGTGGTCGCCCGGGCAGTAGAGGATGTCCCCGCCGTTCGCGAGCGCCGCGGGTCCCCAGCGGTCGGCGAGGAACGTCATCGCGCCGGTGGCGCCGCGGGTGAAGGCGACCTCGTCGGGGAACGAGGCCCCGAGGAACGCCGCGACGGTGGCACGGGCCTCCTCGAAGCGGCGCAGCGAGTCCCGGGCCCACCGGTGTCCGCCCCGGCCGGGGTTGGCGGCAGGTCCCCGCAGCTCGGCGGCGAGCTGGGCGATGACCGGTTCGGGACAGGGGGTGCCGGACGCCGCGTCGAGGTAGACGAGATCAGGTTCGGCGGTGAGGGACGGAAAGTGCTGACGGGAGCCGAGGCCGGGCACGGACGACTCCTTGGCCGGTCAGGGTTCGCGAGCGATCGTGAATCCGGCCTTGGCGAGCGTGGATCTGACGAGCCTCGGTTCGAGCGGCCCGACAGCGGTGACGCGGGCGCTCGAGACTGCTCCCGGGTTCAGGTCGATCTGGACGCCCTCGACGCCGTCCAGGCCACCGAGAGCGCTCGTGACGGTCTCTACACAGCGGTGACAGGTCATTCCATCGATGCGCACTTCGAACTGAACCGACATGAAACTGCCCTTCAGTAGGACTTCGCTGGCCGCCCAAAAATATCACCGAGCAGCCGGCCGCGAGGTTGGTTCGCGGTGGTTGGCCGTCAATCGCCCGCGCGTACGACGCAGCGGAACCCGACGTGCGATGTCGTGTCCCGCACCCCGTGCCCTTGGCGGGCGGCGGGCCGGTAGCGGCGGCAGTACTTCGGCGAGCACAGGTGCGACCCGCCCTTCGTCACCATCCGATCGGTCTCCTCGATCTTGTCGACGCCGGTGCCGGGGCCTTGGCTGCCGCCACAACAGGAAGACGCCGCGCCCTCGACCTGCCTTGCAGGCGCAACCGACGAGGGCCCACCGTGAGGTGGGGCGAGGAGGTCACGATGGTCGGGCGTCCACGGAGTGCGGGTCCACTCCCACACGTTGCCGATCATGTCGTACAGCCCGTGCCCGTTCGGCGGGTAGGAGGCGACCGGGCTGGTGCGGTCGTGACCGCGCGGGTCCTCGCTGCGCCACGGCCACTGACCCTGCCAGGTGTTCGCCATCGGGCGCCCGCCCGGAGCGAGCTCGTCACCCCACGCGTAGTCGGCGCCGACGAGTCCACCGCGGGCGGCGTGCTCCCACTCGGCCTCGGTCGGGAGGTCCTTGCCAGCCCAGCGGGTGTACGCCACGGCGTCCTCCCAGCCGACATGCACGACCGGGTGGTCCGGGATGTCGTTCCAGCTCGCGACATGGCGTCCGGGCCGGCGCCCCGCCTCGGTCTCGGGACCGTCGGGGTGACCCCACTGGGCACCGGGCTGCCAGCGCCACCACCGGGTCCAGTCGTGCAACGGGACCGGACCCGGCGCCTGGGTGAACACCTGCGAACCGGGCACCAGCAGCGCCGGGTCGGCCCCCGGGAAGTCGGCCGGGTCGAGGTCGCGCTCGGCGACGGTGACGTACCCGGTGTCGGCGACGAAGGCCGCGAACTGCGCGTTCGTCACCGCGTGCGGATCCCACCACACGTCACCGACCGTGACCTCGACGACCGGATGTTCCTCGGGGTAGAAGCGGTCGCTGCCCACCAGGTCCAAGCCGCCGGGGACGAGCACCTGCCCGGTCCTTGCGGTCGGTGGGGTCTCGACCTGGTGAGGGCCCATCTCTGCATCCTCCGCTAGATGTCTGAGGAGACGGGTCGCCACGCTCGGCTCCGTCTCCATCGCGATGCGATGAGCGTAGGAACGGCGCGGCCCCCGGTGCCCCACCCGAGACGGGTGAGGCACCGGGCGTCGGCCTCAGTCCAGCAGCGCGGCGAGGTGGCCGGCGACGGTCGAGGGGTCCAGCTCGAGCGCACCCTGGCCGACCGTCATCTCGGTCATCATCCGACCCGGCTCCTCGGCCGCCGTCCAGGGTCTGCTGAACGCGAGCGACTGCTCCTCCATCTCGGCGAGGAGACGGGTGTTGACCTGGTCCGGGTCGCCCGCTGCGTACAGCAGGAAGGTGTTGGTGTGCGGCGCCGGCGGCTGGACCGTGATGTTCGCCGGGAGCGCAGCTGCCAGGGCCCTCCCCCAGGTCACGCACTGGCCGATGTGCGGGAGCCGGTCCCGCAGGCCGACCAGGGCCGCGACCGCCTCGGCTGTGGACCGGTAGAGGGTGCCGCCCATCCGGTGGCGCCACAGCCGGGCCTGCGCGACGAAGTCCTCGTCCCCGAGCAGAGCAGCGCCGGCGAGCCCGCCGAGACCCTTGTAGAAGCTGGTGTAGACGGTGTCCGCAAGGCCGGCGATGTCCGCCAGCGGCTTGCCGAACCACTGCTGCGACTCCCAGATCCGGGCGCCGTCGAGATGGAAGGCGATCCCTCGCTCGCGGCACGCCTCGGCCAGCTCCGCGAGCTCGTCGAAGGTCGGCAGCAGACAACCCGCGTCGCGCAACGGGAGCTCGACCAGACATGCAGCGAGCGGTCCCGGGATCGCGTCCAGGTGAGCCTTCGTCGGCGTCGAACGCCCGGTGGTGAGGTGTTCGATCAGCAGGTCCTGGAGGATCCTCGGCCCGTCGTCCTCATGGATGAGCAGGTGCGAAAGGTCGGGCATCGCGACCCGCCGGATGCCCGCACTGTCGGCGTGGATCCGCAGCGCCACCTGCTGCGCCATCACCCCCGAGGGGAAGTACGCCGCAGGCTTCCCGAGCAGCTCGCCGACCTCGGCCTCGAGCCGTGCCACCGGCCCCCGCTCGGCGTAGACGTCCCACTCCTCGATCCCCAGCTCGCGGCACGCCTCCGCGAGCCCGTCGAACACCTCCGCCGGGCTCGCGTACACCGGGAACACGCTCTGGCGGCAGGCGATCATCGCCGCCCTCAGCCGCTGTTCCAGAGGCTGCTCAGTCGCCGTCCCCACCGCCATCGACCGCCTCTCCGCCACCTTCGGGGCCGCGCGGGATCACATCCTCGAGCTGGTAGGCGATCGTCTCCTCCAGCGGCACCGACGGCGGGAGCTCGCTGAAGTCTTCCGGGGGCTGGTTCGTCATTCTCCGAGTATCGCCCCAAACTCAGCGCTCCGTGTGCCGAAAATCGAGGCAGCTGCCCCATGGGTGGTTCGACCCACTACCAACCGCAGGCAAATGCGCCGTACGACCGACGCGGAGCGGCGGGGTGCGGACCTAGCGTCGCCGGTATGGACACCACACACATCGAGACGATCATCATCGGAGCCGGCCAGGCTGGCCTGGCCACCGGTTACCACCTGCGACGCCGCGGCCGCCCGTTCGTGATCATCGACGCGAACACTCGGGTCGGCGACAACTGGCGGCGCCAGTGGGACTCGCTCCGGCTCTACTCCCCTGCCAAGTACGACTCCCTTCCGGGCATGGCGTTCCCGGCGAAGCGGTGGTCGTTCCCTGGGAAGGACGACGTCGCCGACTACCTGGAGACGTACGCCCGCACCTTCGAGCTGCCGGTGCGGCTCGAGACCCGAGTCTCCAGGCTGGAACCGGATGGTGACGGTTTCCGGGTGACGACGGACCGTGGCACCTGGACCTGCGACAACGTCGTGGTCGCGACCGGCTCCTTCGGCCGTACGCCGAACGTCCCGGCGATCTCCGCGCAGCTCGACCCGTCGATCCTGCAGCTCCACTCCAGCGAGTACCGCCGCCCCGGGCAGCTTCGCGAGGGTCCGGTGCTCGTCGTCGGCGCCAGCCACTCCGGCTGCGACATCGCCTTCGAGGTCGCCGAGTCGCGGCCGACGATCCTGGCCGGCCGAGACTGCGGCGAGATCCCGCCGCGCTTGGACTCGCCGGTGATGCACGTGATCTTCCCCGTGCTGCTGTTCATGTGGCGGCACGTCATCACCCGGCGTACGCCGATCGGCCGCAAGGAGATGCCCGCGGTCCGGCGGCACGGCGGGCCGATGCTGCGGGTGAAGCGCTCGGATCTGGCCGACCGGGGCGTGGAGCGGGTCACCTCGAGGGTCGAGGAGGTCCGCGACGGGCTGCCTGTGGTCGACGGCACGCCGCGCGAGGTCACCAACGTCGTGTGGGCCACCGGCTTCCGGCAGGCCTTCGACTGGATCCACCTGCCGGTGCTCGACGAGGACGGTTGGCCGCGGGAGATGCGCGGCGTGGTGGCGGAGGCCGACGGGCTGTTCTTCTGCGGCCTCAGCTTCCAGTACGCCTTCAGCTCGATGCTCCTCGCGGGCGCTGGACGCGACGCGGCACTGGTCGCCGACCGGGTCACGTACCGGATGCGGCAGGCCGTAGACCACTCGCTGGCGGCATGATCCGAGTACGCTCTCCAGTGGAGGTGCCTGCCGTGGCCGACGTCCTGCTGGAGAGCGCCCGCGCCGACTTCGACCGCGGCGACTGGGGCGCGGCGTACGCAGCCTGGTCGGTCGCTGACCCGGAGGTGCTCTCGGCCCAGGAGCTCGAGGACTTCGCCGTCGCCGCCGAGCTGACCGGACACCACGACGACACGGTCACCGCCCTGCACTGGGCCTTCCGCAAGAGTCAGGACGCCGCCGACCTCAGCCGCTCGGTCCACTGCGCGTTCCGGATCACGATGACCGCTCACGTCCACGGGGAGAGTGCCCTGGCCCGCGGCTGGACCTCGCGGGCCGAGAGCCTGGTCGCCGACGTCGACGACGGTGTCGAGCTCGGGTGGGTGGACTTCCTGCGGATGTTCCGCGCCCTGGGCGCCGGCGACTTCGCCATGGCAGGCAGCTTCGCCGACAAGGTCACGGATCGCGGCCGGCGCTACGGCGAACCCGATCTCACCGCGCTGGGACTCTGCTCCCAGGGCCGGATGGCGCTCTACTCCGGCCACGTCGCCGAGGGCCTCGCCCTGCTCGACGAGTCGATGATCCGGGTGATCGCGGGCGAGGCCTCCCCGGTAGTGGCCGGGCACGTCTACTGCACCGCGATCGAGGGCTGCCAGGAGATCAGCGACTTCGGCCGGGTGGCGGAGTGGACCGCAGCCCTCGAACGCTGGTGTGCCGCCCAGCCCGGGCTGTTGACGTTCACCGGGCAGTGCGCGGTCCACCGCGGCCAGCTGCTGCGGCTGCACGGCGAGTGGCAGCAGGCCCTGGAGGAGTTCGAGCACGCGACCCGCCGCTACCAGGAGGTGCACGCGCCGGACGCGGCCGGGCTGGCGGCGTACGAGGCCG
>JALZDD010000001.1 GCA_030862715.1 Actinomycetota bacterium
TCGTCCTCGCCCGTGAGCGCACAGGCCGTCCGGGTGTCGAAGTCCTCTCCAGGATGGATGGAACACAGCCGGAAGGCTCGCTGCGCAGCGCTGCTCACGTCCTCGTAGCTGGCTTGAAAGCTCGCGATGATGTCGGTCGTGCCGTCGTGAAGCTGGGCGAGACGTTGGGAGTTGTCACGCAGGCGTCGCACCAGATCGGAGATGCTCCACGATGGCCGCGTGGCCAGTCGTGCCGTCGCGAGGCGGAGCGCAAGAGGAAGGTGGCCGCAGACACGCGCCAGCTCCTTCGCCTCGTCGATGTCCGGAGCGGCTCCACCGGCCTCGGGCATCGTGGCGGCGATCATCTTCAGCGACTCGGCGGTCGTCATCGGCGCAAGGGTGACTCGGACGCTGACATCCAGGCCGCGCAGGGCTCGGCGGCTGGTCACGATCGCGTCGCTGTAGCCAGCGCCCGGCAGCAGCGGCCTCACCTGGGCCTCGTCCCCGACATTGTCGAGAACGATCAGCATCCGTCGGTCGGCGAGCTGGGTCCGAAGAAGCGCGGCGGACTCGTCCACGTTCTCCCCGATACGGTGCGATGGCACGCCGAGCGCCCGCAGGAAGCGGTTGATCACGACGACGGGCGGCGTGCGTTCCCTCGAGGCGCCCCTGAGGTCGGCGTACAGCTGTCCGTCCGGATATCGGTCTCGAAGCCGGTGCGCCGCCACGTGGACCCATGCGGTCTTGCCGACGCCGGCAGGACCGTGCACCAGGACCGCCCTCGACACCGAGCGATGAGCGCCGCGATCACGGTCCAACGCGGCCGCGACCCGGGCGAAGTGTGCTTCGCGACCAACGAAGCGGGTCGATGCGGCAGGCACCTGCTGCGCTACTGCCGACGGGGATCTCGTCGGCACCGACCGACGCTGTCGGAGGACTGCGAGATGAGCGTCGCGCAGGCGCTGGCTCGGGTCGATCCCGAGGTGGTCCCGCAGATCTCTCCTGACGCGCTCGTACGCCTCGAGAGCATCGGCCTGGCGGCCCGTCCCGGCAAGCGTCTCGATCAGGTCCGCATGGAGCGGCTCGTGCAGCTCCATCACCGACGCCATCGACTGCAACGGGCGCAGAGCCCGCTCTGCCTGGCCGAGCTCTCGAGCCAGCTCCGCGAAGTGGCTCGCCGCACGGACGCATTCGTCGGTGACGGCTACGGCGGCGGGGTGGCTGCGCAGCTCGGCGACGTCCAGCTCGCCGCGCCACAGAGCCACAGCCTGCTCCAGGAGCGCGAGGGCGTCGTCCGGTGAGGCCGAGCGAGCCTGCTCCACCAGCGCGCGGAAGCGGGCGAGATCGAGCTGGTCCGACGTCGCGACCAGCCGGTAGCCCAGCGGGGTCGCGACGACCAGACGCTCCCCCGTCGGCTCGATCAGCCGCCGGATCCGGGTGATCCGCGTCGGAACCAGCCGGGAGGCGTCGGGTTGCGCGCTGCTGCTCTCCTGGAGGATGTCTGCCAGATCCACCCGATCGACCGCGTCGAGCGCGCTCAGCGCCAGCCTCGCGAGCAGGGCGCGCTGGCTGCGCCCGATCGAGACAGCGACGCCGCCTCGTGACACCTCGAACGGCCCCAGCACGTTGATCCGCACAGGGGCATCGCTCGGCACAGCGGGTGCAGCGGCGAGCTTGGCGCGGGCTTCGGCAACGAGGGCGTTCAGGATGCGGTCGTCGGCCGCGTCCAGGCCGAGGGCACCGGCGATCGCGCGCACCGACCTGGACCGTGGACGAAGGCTGCGGCCCTGCTCGATGTCTCTCAGCACCGCAGCGCTGAGTCCCGCCCTCTCGGCGAGCTCGCGCTGGGTCAGGCCACTCCGCGTACGCCGGTCCCGAAGGAACTCGCCCAGAGGGGTGATGCTCCTCGCCGTCGCACGTCCCGAAGTCGCCACCTGCTCATTCTGACAACGCCCGGCGGCCGCTACGGGCAAAGTACGGGAATCGCGCCGACGTACCTCGCTCCTAGCGTCTCGGTGGTGGCTGCTTGACGGAAGCGGTCGATCGAGATGAGAGAGATTCCCCATGAAGGCAACACTTGAACGGACGCCGCCACGAGCTGCAGCGAGGCTACGGCTCTTCGCGGCCGCAATCGGCGCGGCGCTGATGGTGATGACGACGCTGGTCCTGGGTACGGCGACCCCTGCCATGGCTTGGCCGGCGCAGATCTCCGGAAGCACGTCCCTGGACGTGGGCGAGCACCTGGTCTCCCCGAACGGCCGGTTCCAGCTCTCGATGCAGAGCAACGGCAACCTCGTCCTCAGACGGCTCTCGGACGACAAGATCCTCTGGCACCCCAACGCCGACGGGTCCGGTGCCGTCAAGCTCAAGGTCAGCGACCACGGGAACGCGGTGCTCTACCAGGCGGACGGCGACATCGTCTGGGCCAGCGGCACCGGCGACAGGTGGCCCGGTGGCACCGTGCTCTATGTGAGTGACTCGGGCAACGTCGTTCTTCGCAAGGACAACGGCACGGTCGTGTGGCGAGTCGGCACCGACCCGGCCATCCACGGCGTCGAGGCGATGATCGAGTACGCGACGCAGCAGATCGGCAAGCCGTACCAGAGCCCTGGGAGCGGCCCGACCTACTTCGACTGCTCGGGCCTGACCTACAGGGCCATGCAGGCCGGCGGCTTTGACATCGGCTACGAGGCGTCGTACCAGCAGTACACCCGTGCAAACGTCCTGTGGGCCGACAAGCGACGCGGGGATCTCGTGTTCTACGACCGGACCGGAAACGGTGTCGTCGACCACGTCGGCATCTACCTCGGCGGCGGACAGATGATCCATGCGCGTGACTACGGTCTGCCGCTGGCCGTCACCGACTTGATGACCGGAGGCCACACGGCGAAGGTCTATCGACCTTTTGAGTGATTCACCTGAATCAACCACGCGTGTGCGTGCCTGGCGATGCTTCGCCCGGCACGCACACGCGCGTTGAGCGAGGCTGCGGGCGGCCGTGGCAGCGGACACCCTGCCGCTCAGCGCCGAGGCCGGAGCCTCACCGCCCGAGTACGTGACGCAGCGCCGCCTCCAGCGTCGGGTGGCGGAACTCGTGGTGGCTCCCGAGGGCGGCCAGCTCGACCCGCTGACTAGCCAGCGCCATCTCCTCGGCGCCCTCCTTGCCGAGCAGGAGCCGCGGGCCGAGGGCCGGGGTGGGCAGGAGCGCGGGCCGACGGACGACGTGGGCGAGGGTGCGCGCATAGACCCGGCCGGTGACCGGCTCGGGGGCGACCGCGTTGACCGGACCGGCCAGCGTCTCGTCGAGGATCGCGCGGTGGTAGATGTCGACCAGGTCGTCGATGCCGATCCAGCTCAGCCACTGCTCGCCGCTCCCGAGCCGGCCACCCAGGCCGGCCGCGAACAGCGGTCGCTGAAGCCGCAGCGCTCCCCCGGCGGGCGTCTGCACGATCCCGGTCCTCACCTGGACCACCCGTGGCCCGTCCACCCGGCTCGCCGCCTCCCAGTCGGCGACCACCTCGGCGAGGAACCCCATGCCCCGCGCCGAGGCCTCGGTGAGGACCTCGTCGCCGCGGTCGGCGCCGTAGATCCCGATCGCGGACGCGCTGACGAAGGTGCGTACGCCGCTGCGTGCCGCCGCCTCGGCGAGCAGCCGGGTCGGCTCGATCCGGGAGTCGCGGATGGCCGCCTTGTGCGCCGCGGTGAAGCGGCCCGCGATGGATGCCCCGGCCAGATGGACGACCGCGTCCACGCCGTCGAGCAGGTCCGGGCCGGGCGCAAACGGATCCCAGCGGCGCTCGTCGACCCCTTCCGGGGCGTGCCGGACCAGCCGGATCACCCGATGGCCGCCCGTGGTGAGGAGCGGAACCAGAGCCCGCCCGACGGTACCGCTCGAGCCGGTGACTGCGATGGTGAGGGACCTGCCCGCTGCGTACGTCCTGTGGTGGGCCGCGAGGTCGGCGGCCAGCTGAGCATGGCGGTAGCCGAGCATCCGGTCCACCATCCGCCCGACCACGTTCGTCTCGACCCGGT
>JALZDD010000013.1 GCA_030862715.1 Actinomycetota bacterium
GGAGCTTGTCCACGAGGTCGAGCACCTCGACCTGATGAGCGAGATCGAGGTACGTGGTGGGCTCGTCGAGCAGCAGGATGTCCGTCTCCTGCGCCAGCGCCATCGAGATCCACGCCCGCTGGCGCTGTCCGCCGGAGAGCTCGTCCACGGGGCGGGCGGCGAGCTCCTGCATGCCGGTCAGCCGAAGCGCCGCCTCGATCTCGGTCTCGTCGTCGCTGGACCACTGGCGCAGCCACGTCTGGTGCGGGTGCCGCCCCTTGGCCACCAGGTCGGCGACGGTGAGGCCCTCGGGGGCGGTGGGCGACTGCGGCAGCATCCCGAGCACCTTCGCGACCTCGCGGGTGCGCATCGAGGTGATCGCCTTGCCGTCGAGCAGCACCTGCCCGGAGCGGGGCTTGAGCAAGCGCGCGACCGCGCGCAGGAAGGTCGACTTGCCGCAGCCGTTGGGGCCGATGATCGTGGTGACCTTGCCGGACGGGATCTCGGTGGTGAGACGGTCGGCGACGACCCGGTCGCCGTAGGCGAGCACCAGGTCCTGTGCGGTGATCTGGTGGTTCGTCATCGCGAGAGCCTCCGGTTGGTGCGGATGATCAGGTACATCAGGAAGGGGCCTCCGATGGCGGTGGTGACGATCCCGACCGGGAGCTCGACAGGCAGGAGCACGCGCGCGACGTAGTCGCTGCCGACGACCAGGGCGGCGCCGGTGAGCGCCGAGGCGAGCAGCGGCGGCCCGGCGGTGCGGGCGATGCGGAGCGCGACCTGGGGTGCGACGAAGGCGATGAACCCGATCGGGCCGGCCGCCGTGACGCACATGGCGGCGAGCAGGACGGAGGCGATCAGCAGGACCGACTGGCTGAGCTGCACCCGTACGCCGAGTGCGCGGGCGGTGTCGTCGCCCAGCTTGAGCGCGGAGAGCTGGAAGGTCGAGGCCAGGGCGACCGTGCCGATGGCGCCGAGGGCGATGGCGGCGGGCACCGCATCGCTCCAGCCCCGGCCGTTGAGCGACCCGTTGAGCCAGACGGTCGCCTCCTGGGCGTCCCAGATCTCGCCGATGACGAGCATCCAGTTGGTCAGCGCGAGCAGGATGCCGTTGACTGCCACCCCGATCAGGACCAGCCGAAATCCCTCGATCCCCCGGTGCCAGGCGAGCAGGTAGATCACGACCCCGGTCACCAGACCGCCCGTCATGGCCGCCGCGGGTACGCCGATGGTGGTGCCCAGGAAGGCGGTGCCGCCGAAGACGATCACCGCGACCGCGCCGGCGCTGGCGCCGGCGGTGATGCCGAGCAGGTCCGGGCTGGCCAGCGGGTTGCGGGTGATCGACTGCCAGATCGCCCCCGACATCGCGAAGCCGGCGCCCACGAGGAGGCCGACCACGGACCGCGGCAAGCGAAGGTCCCAGACGATGAAGCGGTCGGCGTCGTTGCCACCGCCGAGGATCACCTTGGCCGTGTCGGGCACGCTGATCGGGTAGTCGCCCTGGCCGACGTTGAGGCACACCAGCAGGAAGACCAGCACGAGGAGGCCGACGTTGACCGCGACCAGGCGGGGGCGCCAGACCATCGTCACCGGCCCCCACCCGAAGCGCGGCCGACCGGGCACGAGCGTCGTCGTCACAGGGTCACCAGCTTCCGGCGGCGTACGAGAGCGATGAAGAACGGCGAACCCACCAGGGCCAGCACGATGCCGACCTGCAGCTCGCCGGGGCGCGCGGCGACCCGGCCGAGGATGTCGCACGTGATCAGCATGACGGCGCCGATCAGGGCGGAGCACGGCAGCAACCACCGGTAGTCCGGCCCGGTGAACGCCCGCGCGATGTGGGGAACCGCGAGGCCGATGAACGCGATCGGTCCACACGCCGCGGTGGCCGCACCGGCGAGCAGGGTGATCGCGGTGATCCCGAGGGTGCGGTTGAGCGCGACGTTGGTGCCGAGCGAGCGGGCGACCTCCTCACCGAGGCTGAGTACGTTGAGCCCGGGTGCGTTGACCATGGCGAGGATGATGCCGAAGACGAAGAAGGGCAGCAGCGGCACCAGGATCTCGAGCCCTCTGCCGGCGACCGAGCCGACAATCCAGAAGCGGTAGGCGTCGAGGGTGGTCTGGTCGAGCAGCACCACGGCGGAGGTGATGGCGGAGAGGAAGGCCGCCACCGCGGCGCCACCGAGGACGAGGGAGACCGGTGAGGGGCTGCCGCGCCCGACCCAGGAGAGCCCGAAGACGGCGAGGCTGGTGATCAGCGCCCCCGCGAGCGCGAACCAGATGTAGCCGACCGGGCTCGTCACCCCCAGGAACGTGATCGCCAGGACCACTGCGCAGGCGGCACCGGCGCTGACACCGAGGATGCCGGGGTCGGCGAGCGGGTTGCGGGTGTGTCCCTGGATGAGCCCGCCGGCGAGGCCGAGCGCAACGCCGGTGACGAGGCCGAGGAGGGTCCGGGGCGTACGCAGGTCGCGGACGATCAGGTCGGCCTCGGTCGGGGTCGTGTCGTAGGGCGGGAGGAGACCGTGCCAGATCTCGCCGAAGCTCAGCGGCCGGGAACCGACGGCGACGCTCGCCAGAAGCAGGACCGCCAGGATCACCAGCAGCGCGAGCAGGCCAGCGATTCGGCGCAGACGCAGCTTCGCCGGGGTGAGGTCGACCTCGATCTCGGCGAAGCCCTCGTCCATGGCCGTGATCCGCCGCACGACCTGTCGAGGCGCGAACAGCAGGCTGCGGCGTACGCCGAGCGGCCGGCCGTCGTGGCCCCGAGCGATCAGCCCGAGCCAGGTCTTGCCGGTCGATGCTCCCCGCCGGCCCTGGGCGAACCCGCGGTTCCACACGAGGACGGCGGCCGCGACGGCGAGCGCGAAGCCGCCGAAGACCACCCGGTCCACGGTGCCACCGCCGTTCGCGTCGCGCAGCGAGTGCATGACCAGCGCTCCGACGACCAGCGGCAGGGCCACCAGGGCGAGGTCCACGATCGCCGCGGTCGCCCGGAGACCGATGGGCGCGGGTCCACGCGGGACCTGCACCCTGGTGTGGTCCGCGCGCGCCGTGACGGCCTCGCCCGAGGCGAGGTCACTGAGACGCACGTCGTGCCCGTCAGCCCTGCTCGAGGACCTGGGCGGCCTCGAGCTGGTCTGCGTAGCCGCTGAAGACCTCGGCGTAGGCCTGATAGCTGTAGGGCGCGGCGGGGTACCAGAGGTCCTGCTGGCCACCGGCGACGGCGGGCAGCCGCTTGAAGATGTCCTTCTTCTTCAGCTCCTCGAGACCGCTCAGGTCCCGAGCGTCGATCAGGAGCACGTCGGCGTGGTACTTGCTGATGTTCTCCAGGCTGACCGGCTCGAAGATGCCCTGCTCGTCGGGGGTCACCTTCGGGAACTTCACGCCGAGCTCGGCGAGGTAGGCGAGGTCCGGGTGCTCGGGCGCGTTGGCGAAATAGATCTCCTCGCCGTAAGTCGACGCCGCGACCACGGTGACGTCGGGGTTCTTCTTCACCGCTGCCTTGATCCGGGCGACGGCCTCCTCGAACTCGGCCTGGGCCTCATCGATCTCCGGCTGGGCGCCGAGGTCCTCGGCCAGCGCGTGGAACCCCTCGATCTGCTCGGTCACCGAGAGCCCGGTCAGCGGCATGGCGAGGGTGGGAGCGAGCTTGTCGACCTGCTTCTCGACCTCGCCGGCGTACCAGAGGGTCTTTCCGTCGAAGGTCATGTCGATCAGCAGGTCGGGGTTCATCGCCGCGTATTCCTCGACGTTGAACTCACCCCAGGCCTTGCCGAGGACCTTCGTCTTCGAGACGTCGAGGTTGCCGGTCAGGTAGTTCGGCGGCTCGGGCAGGTCGCCGTAGACGCCGGCCACCTCGTAGCCGTTGGCCCACAGCGCCGCCGCAGCACTCGCCTGGGCGACGACGGTCTTCGGCGTGCCATCGATCTCGACCGTCTTGCCGCGGGCGTCCTCGTGGACGAAGCCGGAGCCGGTCCCGCCCTCTCCCTCGGAGGCGTCGGTGGAGGCGCCGCAAGCGGTGAGTACGAGGGCGGCGGAGGCTGCGACGGCCGCGAGCGGGGCCATGCGGAAACGACGGTTCACGAAGGTTAGGGTAACCTAAACCGATCCCGCGCGCGGACGCCAGCCCCTCCGTGGATCCTCAACCCGCCTCGGGGTCGATGGGCGGCCTTCTCGCTCCGGTCGGATCCAGCCGGTCGAGGATGGTGCCGGCGATCTCGGCGAGCTGGTCGACCTGCTCAGGACTCAGCGAGTCGAAGACGTACTCGCGCACCGCGTCCACGTGACCGGGAGCGGAGGCGACCATCTTCTCGTGGCCGGCCTCGGTGAGACGTACGTTGGTCGCGCGGCGGTCGCCCGGGCACGTGTGGCGCTCGATGAGGCCACGGTCGACCAGGCGCTTGACCACGTTGGAGAGCCGCGGCAGCGTCGAGTTGGTGTAGCCGGCCAACTCGGTCATCCGCAGGGTCCGGTCGGGCACCTCGGAGAGCATGGCCAGCACGCCGTAGTCGAAGTGGGTCAGGCCGGCATCGCGGCGCAGCTGGGAGTCGAGAGCGCCCGGGAGCAGCTCGAGCACGGCGATGAGGCGAACCCATGCCACCCGCTCCGCCGGCGACAGCCAGTTGCCCTCCACGCCACGGAGTGTGCCGCAGAAAGTTGCCCGGAACAAACAACGGTCGCCTAGAGTTAGTTCAAGCAACAACTATTGGGCCGAACCGCAGGAGACCGCCATGACCACCGCACCCGAGAGCACGACCGCCGCCGCGGACGCCCGCCTCCCGCAGACGCATCCGTTCGCCCAGCACCTGCGGGCGGTCCAGGCGCGCGAGGCGGCCGACCCGCATCGCGTCTGGACGCCGGCCGACGGGCCGCTGCCTAGCCTCTACCTGTCCCACGGCGGTGGCCCGCTGCCGCTGCAGAGCCCGGACTGGCTCGACCCGCTGCACTCCTGGGCACGGTCGCTCCCCCGGCCGAAGGCCATCCTGGTCATCTCCGCCCACTGGGAGTCGGCACCGCTCTCGATCAGCGCCACCCGCCCCGACGAGTTGGTCTACGACTTCGGCGGCTTCGACCCGATCTACCACTCGGTGCGCTACGACACCCCGGATGCGAGCGAGCTCGCCCGCACCACCGCGGCACTGATGCCCGACGCCGAGACCGCCCACCAGCACACCCGCCGCGGCCTCGACCACGGCGCCTGGGTGCCGCTGAAGATCATGTACCCGGCCGCCGACATCCCGGTCGTGCAGCTCTCGCTGCCCACCGAGGACCCGGACAAGCTGCTCGCGCTCGGCGAGCGCCTGCGGCCGCTGCGCGAGGAGGGTGTGCTCGTCGTCGGCTCGGGCCACATGACCCACGGGCTGCCCTTCATCACCCGCGAGATGATGACCGAGAACAAGCCTGCCGGCTGGTCCTCCGACTTCGACTCCTGGGCCGCCGACGCCCTGGACCGCGGCGACGTCGCCGAGCTGGCCAGGTTCCGCACCGCCGCTCCCGGCATGCCGTACGCCCACCCGACCGTCGAGCACTTCACCCCGCTCTTCGTCACCCTGGGCGCGGCCACGGACCCGACGGCTCCGGTCACCACGACCTTGGACGGCTACGGCCTCGGGCTCTCCCGGCGCTCGTTCCAGGCGGCCTGACCCTAGGGCCTAGCCGAGCTGAGCCAGCTGCACCGACAGCACCGGCGCCAGCGGCATCCGGGCGACCAGCACCGCCTGGTAGGCGTGGTAGACGTCGGGCTTGCCGTGCCAGATCACGTGTGACGGACGGTTGTGCTCGTCCAGCTCGTGGTGCCAGCTGCCGAGCTCGCGGTCGATGAGATGGGTCTCGATGTACGCCTCGAACCGCTCACGCCACTCGTCGTAGACGGCCTCGCCGGTGCGGGTGTGCAGAGCGCCGGCGGCGGCGAGCGCCTCCGCGGCGACCCAGTGCAGGCGCAGCCGGGTGACCGGCGTGCCGTCCCACGAGGTCGTGTAGACGAAGCCGGGCCCGGCGTCGCCGGAGTCGACCCAGCCGACCTCGACCGCGCGCTCGAAGAGAGCCCGGGCATCCTCGACCAGCCACGACGGCCCGTCCGGCAGACTCGCGTCGAGGTGCAGAAGCAGCCGCGACCACTCCAGCAGATGTCCGGGCGTACAGCCGTAGGGACGGAACGGGTCGCCGGGACGGTCGGCGTTGTAGTCCAGCAGCGGCGACCAGGAGAGGTCGAAGTGCTCGGGCAGGTCGTAGCCGTGGGAGCGCGCGACACCGTGGATCAGGTGCTCGGCGATCGCCAGCGCCCGCTGGTGCCAGGCGGCGTCGCCGGTGACGTCGCCCGCGGCCAGAAACGCCTCCACGGTGTGCATGCTGGAGTTGGCACCCCGGTAGGCCTCCCCCGAACGAAGGTCGCACTCGAGGCTGTCCACCACCCGGCCGGAGTCGTCGAGGAAATGCTGCTGCATCACCCCGAGCGCCTCATCCAGCAGCGCGTCCGCACCGGGCACACCGGCCGCGACACCGCTGCTCGCGGCCAGGATCACGAAGGCGTGGGCGTAGGCCTCCTTGAGGGTGCCGACCGGCTCGCCCTCGGCCGAGACCGAGGCGTACCAGCCACCGAGCTCGTCGTCGCGCAGCGCACCCGACAGCGCCCGGATGCCGTGGGCGGCGAGGTCAGCGGCATCATGGACGTCCCCGCGCAGGTGCGCGAGCGCGAAGACGTGGGTCATCCGGGCGGTGATCCAGGTGTGCACCGGCTCGGCCGGGTCCGGGCGGCCCGACTCGTCGAGCCACCAGAAGCCGGCGGGCGAGGCCGCCGCCGGCCGGGCGAACCCGGCCAGCCGGCGGCACTCGATGTCCGGGTCGATCATCCCTTGACCGAGCCTGCCATCAGCCCGCCCACGAAGTAGCGGCCGAGCAGGATGTAGATGATCAGGGTCGGGACGGACGCGATCAGCGCGCCCGCCATGCTGGCGGAGTAGTCCTGCATCTGACCGCTCGCCAGGAAGTTGAGCGCGATCGTCACCGGCCCGTTGCGCGAGGTGGAGAAGAAGAGCGCGAACAGGTAGTCGTTCCACGCCGAGGTGAACTGCCACATCAGCACCACCACGAACGCCGGGGCGGAGATCGGCAGGATGATCGAGGCGTACGTCCGGAGCATGCCGGCGCCGTCGACCCGAGCCGCCTCGACGAGCTCGACCGGGACCCCCGCGTAGTAGTTGCGGAAGATCAGCGTGGTGATCGGCAGGCCGTAGACCACGTGCAGCACGATCAGGCTCGGGACGCCCGAGGGGACGCCGAGGTTGCTCATCAGCTGGACCAGCGGAACCATCACGGCCTGGTAGGGGATGAACATCCCGAACAGGATCAGCGTGAACACCACGTCGGCGCCCGGGAACCGCCACTTCGAGAGCACGAACCCGTTCATCGAGCCGAGCACCGAGGAGATGATCGAGGCCGGGATGACCATGGCGAACGTACGTCCCAGGGCCGGCCCGAGCTGCTCCCAGGCTCGCGACCAGCCGGCCGTCTCCCAGGCCTCGGGAAGCTTCCAGGCGTTGGCCGGGGTCGCGTCGCCGAGCCCCTTGAAGCTGGTGACCAGCAGGACGTACGCCGGGAGCAGGATGATCAGCGCGAAGGTGATCAGCAGGATGTACTTGATGGTGCGCCAGACCCCGCGCGAGCGTACGCCCGGGATCTTGGTCGTGACGGCTGCCGGGATGGCGTCAGTGGTCATCGGCGGCGCTCCTGACGGTAGGTGGAGATGAGGTAGGGAACGATCAGGATGGCCACGATCACGAGCAGGATGGTGCCGATGGCGGCCGACTTGGCGTAGTCGCCGCGGGTGAACTCGACCCACATCTGGGTGGCCGGCACCTGGGTCGTGTAGTTGGTCTGACCCGCGATGGCCATGATCAGGTCGAAGACCTTCAGCGACATGTGGCCGATGATGATGATCGCGGAGAGGGCGACCGGGCTCAGCTGCGGGAAGATGACGTGGCGGTAGAGCTGCCACTCCGAGGCGCCATCCATCCGGGCCGCCTCGCGCAGCTCCTCGGGGATCCCGCGGAAACCGGCCAGGAAGAGCGCCATCACGTAGCCGCTGAGCTGCCAGATCGCGGGGACCGCGATCGCGAGGATGCCCCACCGCTCGTTGGTCCACCACGGGTTCTGCAGGAAGTCGAGGTGGAGGGTGTCGAAGAGCCGGTTCAGGCCGGAGGCACGGTCACCCTCGGCGTTGTTGAGCAGCCAGCGCCAGACCACACCAGAGGCGACGAACGAGACCGCCATCGGGAACAGGTATATGGCGCGGAACAGCGACTCGCCGCGGGCCTTGCGCTCGAGCAGCCACGCCCACAGGAACCCCAGGCACAGGGTGCCGACGAGGAATGTCGCGGTATAGAGCAGCAGGTTGCGCAGCGAGTAGATGAAGTCGTCGTCGGTGAACAGGTCCCGGTAGTTCTCCAGGCCGGCGAAACCCTGGGACGGCCCGATGTTGTGGCGGTCCTGCAGGGAGGTGTTGATGTTGGACCCGATCAGGCCGTAGACGAAGACACCGATGACGATGACGGTCGGCAGGATCAGGAGTACGGGTGCGACCCACCCGTGGCCGCCGATGCGGCCCTTGGGCCGTCGTGGCCGCTTGACGGCGCTGGGCACCGTGGAGGACATGTGTCCGTCCTTTCACAAGGGGCGGCCGAGGGGCCACGGCGGATGGTGCGGCCGCAGCCCCTCGACCAGATGAATCTCGTCAGGCTCGCAGAGCCCCGGTCACTCGGGCTTGTTGTCCTCGGCGGCCTCGACGAGGCCCTCCTGGAGCTCGGCGACGTCGTTGTTGCTGCCGAACTTCGCGACGGCGGAGGTGACGTCGGTCAGCCAGTTGACCGAGGTCGCGGCGCCGTGGGCGAGCGAGGAGACGATCTCGTCCTCGCCCCACGACTTGATCGCGGTCTGCTGGTACTCACCGAAGTCGGCGGTGTCGGCTGTGGTGCTGGCCGGGATCGAGCCCTTGGCCTTGTTGAACGCCACCTGGCCCTCGTCGCTGGCGATGGTGTCGAGCCAGGCCTCGGTGCCCTCGGGGTTGGGGCCGTCCACCGGCATGGTGAACGAGTCGGCCAGGAAGTCGAAGACGCCCTCGGTGCCCGGGACCGGGACCGCGGTGTAGTCGGTGCCGAGCGTCTTCTTCTGCTCCTGGAAGGCGGCCTCGGCCCAGTCACCCATGACATTGAACGCGGCCTCGCCGTCGATGACCAGCTGGGTCGCGTCCGGCCAGTCGAGACCCTGGCGGTCGGTGTTGGTCAGCGAGAGGAGCGTGTTGTAGTCAGCCAGCGCGTCCTTGACCTCGCTGCCGCCCCAGTCGGTGGTCCCGTCCCACAGACCGTTGTACGCCTCGGCGCCCAGATCGGCGAGGAGCACGGTCTCGAGCAGGTGGACCTGGGTCCAGTCGGTCGCGATCGAGAGCGGGATGATGCCCTTGGCCTTGATCTTCTTCAGGTCGGCGATCCAGGCGTCGAGCGAGTCGTAGGTCTTGTTGGCCTCGATGCCGGCCTTCTCCAGGACGGCCGGGTTGGCCCAGAGGACGTTGGCACGGTGGATGTTCGAGGGGACGGAGTAGATGCCGCCGTCCTGAGTCAGCCGCTCGAGGAGACCCTCGGGGAACTGCTCGTTCCAGCCCTTCTCCTCGTAGAGGTCGGTGAGGTCCTCGATCTGGCCGGCGTTGATGTAGTCGGTCAGCTCGGCACCCGCGTGCGCCTGGAAGGTCGCCGGCGGCTCGCCGTTCTGCAGGCGGGACTGGAGCACGTTCTTCGCGTCGCTGCCGGCACCACCGGCGACGGCGCCGTTGACGAACTTCAGGTCGGGGTTCTGCTCGTCGAACACCTTGACCAGGGCGTCGAGCCCGGCCTTCTCACTGCCCTCGGCCCACCAGGTGAAGACCTCCACCTCATCGGTGCTGCCGCTCTCGTTCTCGCTTCCGCAGGCGGAGACCGCCAGCAGGCTCAGGGCGGCCAGGCCGGCGGCCAGGGCCTTACGCGTTGCGTTCATCTTTGATCCTCCGGTTGCGCGACCGCCACGTCGGTGTGATCTGGGTTACTCGCGGTCGCGTGCCGGGCAAACGTACGCCTCTCGGTTCTGTCCAGTCAACGCATAACGCAGGACGTTTTCAACCTGAGATCTGTCGTAAATCGACGTAATCACCTACAGTCACGCCCATGACCACTCCGGAGTCGCGGCTGCGCGTCGCCAACCGTTCCCAGGTTCTTGACCTGCTGGGACGGTCGGCGCCGGTCAGTCGCGCCGAGCTCGCCCAGCGCACCGGGCTGTCCCGCAGCACCGTGTCGAGCATCGTCCAGGAGCTGCTCGCCACCGAGCAGATCGTCGAGACCACCGGCGCCGCGCTGGCCCGTGGCGGCGGGCGTCCGCCGTCGCTTCTCACCATCAGTGGCTCTCCCGGCACGCTCATCGGCGTCGACATCGGGCACCGCCACGTCCGGGTCGCGGTCGCCGACCTCGCCGCGAAGCCGCTCATCGACCACGAGATCCGGCTCGACGTCGACAACTCAGCGGTCGAGACCATCGACCGTGCCGCGGCACTCGTGCGCGAGTGCCTGGCCGAGGTGGGCATCGACCCGAGGACCGACCGTGTCCTCGGCGTCGGCATGGGGATCCCCGGCCCCGTCGACCCGCACAGCGGCATCGTCGTCTCCCCCATCCTCGGGAACTGGATGGACCTGGCCCCGGGCGAGGAGCTCGCCCGCCGCATCGGCCTGCCCGTCCAGATCGAGAACGACGCCAACCTCGGCGCGCTCGCCGAGGTCGAGTACGGAGCTGCCCGCGACGTCGACGACGTCATCTACGTCAAGGCGTCCAGCGGCATCGGCGCCGGGCTGGTCCTCGCCGGCAAGCTCTACCGCGGGATCACCGGGATCGCCGGCGAGATCGGCCACGTACGTTTCGAGGACAACGGCCCGATCTGCCGCTGCGGCAACCGCGGCTGCCTGGAGAAGGCCTTCGGCGGCTCCCGGCTGGTCGAGCTGCTACAGCCCGCCTACGACGAGACGCTCACCGTCGAGCGCCTGCTCGAACTGGCCCAGGAGGGCGACATCCGGGTCAACCGGATCCTCGACGACGCCGGCCGCGCGGTCGGCCGGGTGCTGGCCGACCTCTGCAACCACCTCAACCCGGCGCTGATCGTGGTGGGCGACACGATGCGCCAGTCGGAGTCCTTCGTGATGGGGATCAAGGACTCGATCGACCGCTTCACCCAGCCCGACACCGCGGCAGCGCTCGACGTCGTCCCAAGCGAGCTCGGCGACAACGCGGGCGTCATGGGGGCACTGGTCATCGCCGGCTCGACCGCTCCGGCGTCGTCGGGAACAATATAAGCAACCGCTCAGTTAGGCGCGATGTGACTTCACTCTTCTCGCAGCTGAGCCTGGGTTCGACAACCCTCCCCAACCGCGTCCTGATGGCGCCACTGACCCGGATGCGTGCCAGCCGGCCCGGCGACGTACCCAACCCGTTGATGGCCGACTACTACCGGCAGCGCGCCTCGGCCGGGCTGATCATCTCCGAGGGCACGCAGATCTCGCCGCAGGGCAAGGGCTACATGGACACCCCGGGCATCTACTCGGCCGAGCAGGTCGAGGGCTGGCGGCACGTCACCGACATCGTCCATGAGGCCGGCGGCCGGATCGCGGCGCAGCTGTGGCACACGGGCCGGGTCTCCCATGAGTCCTTCCACCACGGCGACCTGCCTGTCAGCGCCTCGGCGCTCCCCTATCGCAACCGCACGACCGTACGCGGCGAGGACGGCACCCCGATCCGGGTCAACTGCCCCACGCCCCGCGCCCTGGAGACCTCCGAGATCGCGGATCTGATCGACGACTACCGCCGCGCCACCCGCAACGCCCGCGAGGCCGGCTTCGACCTCGTCGAGATCCACGCCGCCCACGGCTACCTGCTGCACCAGTTCTCCAGCGCGAGCAGCAACGAGCGCACCGACTCCTACGGCGGCTCGCTGGCCAACCGTGCCCGGCTCACCCTCGAGGTGCTGGACGCGGTCATCGCCGAGTGGGATGCCGAGCACGTCGCCATCCGGATCTCCCCGATCGGCTCGTTCAACGGCCTCGAGGACCCCGAGGGTGCCGAGATGGGCCTCTATCTGGCCGCCGAGATCGGCAGGCGCAGCATCGCCTTCCTGCACCTCTCCGAGCCCGACTGGGCCGGCGGTCCGGAGCTGACCGACGACTACCGCAAGCAGCTGCGCGGCGCCCACCCCGGCCCGATCGTGGCCGCCGGCTCCTACACCTCGGAGAAGGCCTCCCGCCTGCTCGAGGCCGACCTGATCGACGCCGCCGCGTTCGGGCGTACGTTCATCGCGAACCCGGACCTGCCCCGGCGCCTGGAGGCGAGCCTTCCGCTCAACGAGCCCGACCTGGCGACCTTCTACGGCGGCGGCGAGGCCGGCTACACCGACTACCCCGAGTGGACCGCCTGAGCCCTAATCCGCCGTTGGCCGCCGTCGCGAGCGTCACCAGACGGGTGTGATGGCAAGGCGACGCCGCGATGGCATACCGGGCGTCTGTTGAGCGGCGTCAACGCCGCCAGCGCGCCCGTACGGTGGCGCGCAGCAGGCGGACAGCGGTGGATTTGGGCTCTGTTCAACTCGCTCTCACCTGAACCCTGCATCGCGGAGGACGTTCCTCTGGAATCGTTCTCCGCCATGCGGGTTCTCGCGACGTGTGCCTTGTCCCTCGCGCTGCTGGGCGGCGCGTTCACTCCGTTCTCGGCGGCCCGGGCCGCTGCGCCGCCCGCCGTGATCCGGTGGCGCTCGTCGACCCGCTGATCGGGTCGTCGAACGGTGGCAACACCTACCCCGGAGCCGTACGCCCCTTCGGAATGCTCTCCTTCAGCCCGACCTCCACGGCGGGCGACCAGACCAACACCGCCGCGTCGAACGGCTACTCCTACGACACCACGCGGCTGCGCGGCTTCTCGCTGACCCACGTCAACGGCGCGGGCTGCCACCCCGGCGCCGCCGGGGACGTGCCGATCTTCCCACACACCGGCGAGATGACCGGCTCGCCCACCGCGGACGTGACCGATGCGACGTACGCCTCGAACTTCAGCCACGACGACGAGCTTGCGGAGCCGGGGCGCTACCGGCTGGGCCTGGCCAACGGCGCCGAGGTCGACACCGCGGTGACCACACGGGCATCGGTCAGCGACCTGACCTTCCCGGCCGACAAGCCGGCCAACCTGCTCTTCCGCACCTCCAACTCGCTCAACGGCAGCGCGACCGCGGTGACGCGGATCGACGAGGCGAAGCGGACCGTCAGCGGCTCGGTGCTCACCGGCGCCTTCTGCGGCCGGCGCGGCAACGGCGGCGGGAGCAACAAGCGCTCCTACTACCGGCTCTACTTCACCGCGCAGTTCGACCGCGGCTTCTCCGGCCACGGCACCTGGGTCAACGGCGAGCTCCAGCCGGGCAGCACCGAGGCGCGCGGCGGCGAGGGCTACGAGACCGGCGCGGCCCGCCAGGGGCAGGGCTCGGGCGGCTACGTCTCCTTCGACCCGAGCAACGACCAGAGCGTGCGGATGCGGATCGGGATCTCCTACACCAGCCAGGCGGCGGCCGAGGCCAACCTGGCCGCCGAGATCGGGCGGCGCGACGCCGTCTCGACGGTCGCCTCGGATGCCAAGGCCGAGTGGCGCAAGGCGCTCTCCTCCATCGAGATCGCCGGCGGGACCGATGAGGAGCAGACCGCCTTCTACACCGGCCTCTACCACTCCTACCTGCAGCCCAACGTGATCTCCGACGTGGCCGGCACCTACTGGGGCAGCGACCAGGAGGTCCACCGGATCGAGCGCGGCCAGCAGGCGCAGTACGGCAACTTCTCCGGCTGGGACCAGTACCGGGCCCACACCCAGCTGCTCGCGCTCCTGGAGCCGCGCGTGGCCGGTGACTTCGCCCGCTCGCTGCACGCCTACTCGCGCCAGC
>JALZDD010000036.1 GCA_030862715.1 Actinomycetota bacterium
CCTTGACACCGGGGCCCGTCGAGAAAGGATTTGGCTGGCTATCGGGGCGGCGGCCCGGGTGTGGCGCAGCGGAATCTTGCTTGGGAGAGGTGGGGTTGATGGGGCGGAAGAATGGCCCTTCGGGCCACTTACCATCCACAGATGCGAGGTCGTTCGCTCGCCGCGAAAATAGCGGTTGACCTGCACAAATATGTGGCCATGGAAGGGTTCGAGGCGTAGAATCAGACTCATCACAGCACACCTCTGAAGGGAGGGATGGCGATGAGTCTTGAGGGCGACATTGACCACTGGGGCACTAATCCCGGCGATGCGATCGACGCTGCCTTGAAGGCCATCGAGACCGCTCTCCAAGAACTCCTCGCGACCGACCCCGCCTATTGGCGCACCGGGCAGAAGAAGGACCTGCTGGAACGACTGGAGAAGCTCCAAGCCCAGCAAGCCGCGTTGAGGCTCCGAGTGCTCGCGTCCGCTGGCGACATCGCCGAGGAGACCGGCGCCAAGGACGCTTCGGGGTGGATGCGGACCGAACTCCTGGTCGACAAGGCCGTGGCCCGCTCCCAGGTGAAGCTCGCGGCGGCGTTGATCAAGTACGACCTCGTGGCCGCTGGCCTCGCTGAGGGTGTCGTGTCCCAGGACAAAGCCAGAGTGATCACCACGGCGCTCGACAAGATCGAAGCCGACCCGGCCGCCAGCGGCGAGGACCTGATCCTGGCCGAGAAGCTGCTCGTCGATCACGCCGCCCGTCTGACGGCGAACGAGTTGAAGATCGTCGGACGCCGGATCCTGGCCGAGATCGACCCCGAACGGTTCGAGGCCGCCGAGGCCAAGGCGCTGCAGCGGGAAGAAGAGCACGCCCAACGGCGCACCTTCTTCTCCTCCCGCGACAACGGCGACGGCACCATCGACATCCACGCCCGCGTCTCCCGCGCCATCGGGATGCGGCTCCGCACCCAATTGGACTCCCTGGCCCAGCCCAGGAAGCTGTCCGCGGAGCACCGTGGCCGCAAGGCCCCGTATGACCGGCTCCTCGGCCAGGCGTTTGCCCGGGTGATCGAGACCTACGACGTCGACCAACTCCCCAGGCACGGCGGCCACGGCACCACGGTGTTCATCACCATGAGCGTCGAAGACCTCCGCAACGACCTCGGCACCGCCACCCACGGGTTCCACGCCGAGAAGATCACCGCCGCCGAGGCCCGCAGGATGGCGTGCAACGCGGACCTCATCCCGGTCGTGTTGGGCACCGACTCCGAGATCCTCGACTTCGGCCGAACGGCGAGGTTGGCGTATCCGGTCCAGCACCGTGCACTTCGGTTACGCGATAAGTGTTGCCAGGCCGAAGACTGCGATGCCCCGGCAGCCTGGACCGAGGCCCATCACTTGAAACCGTGGTCTGAAGGCGGTCGAACCGACTTGGCCAACATGGTCTTGTTGTGTGCGAGTGATCATCGCCGGATCCATGACCCCGACTACGGGTATGAGCGACTCCCGAGTGGGCGGATCCGGTTCACTCGGCGCGCACTGGCTGGCTGATCAGGGCTCGCCTGGCGGCACCGCCGTGCCCGGATTCCTTCGTGTAACTACGCACGCTGGTCTCTGCCTGGTGGCAGTGTCGCGGCGCTGGCGCTACTGCATCCGGTTGGTGCTATCGCCCATTGGCGTACTGGTCGCCGGCTGATGAACTGGCACGTCATTCCGTGCGACTTCGTCTGACGCGGTGAGGCGGCGGCCTTCTAGCCGAGGCGATCGATGAGGTCGCGCGCGTCATGTCTCTGGGGCCTGCTTGTGAATCCTTCACAAGGTGTCATCGTCTTGTAAAAGGACGAGCACACCTTCGCGCGCCAGGACTCGCCGGCCCAGATTCCCAAGCCCGTACGCAACTGAATCCGCTGCGCCAAACCCCGCCGCCGACCCGATAGCCGTTGAGAACACCATCCGTAACGGGTCGGCGGCCCCGGCCTACGAGAAACGATCAGCACGAAACCCAGGCTCAACGCACAACGTCAGGCGTCAACAGATCCTGGTTGTCCTCAGCCCACTCACCCATCCGATCCTCACGGACAGCGCGCCACAGGTCGCGGTCGCGGGAGGGGTCTAGGCGTACGACTGACTGGTCACCGACCATGCCGGTGCCGTCGGTGGGGACGGTGAGGTAGCTGATGTCGTCTGTGCGGAGGTTGCGGAGGGAGGCGGCGAGCTTGGCCATCTGGGTCGTCGACCAGTCGTCGTCGACGGAGGCGTGCTTCGAGAAGAGGGAGAGGAGGTCGAGGACCTGGTCGGGGTTCTTGCGCAGCTCCTGCTCGAGGGTCTGCTTCAGGAGGGTGCGTAGGAAGGCCTGCTGGCGGGCTACGCGGTCGAGGTCACCGTCCTGGAGGCCGTAGCGCTGGCGTACGTAGAGGAGAGCCTCCTCGCCGTTCAGGTGGTGGCGGCCGGCTTCCCAGCGGACGTCGCGGGCGGAGTCGTAGACGGTCTTCGGGATGTCGATGTCGACGCCACCGATCGCATCGGTGAGGGCCTTGAAGCCGTCCCAGTCGATGACGGTGAGGTGGTCGATGCGTACGTCGGTCATCTTCTCGACGGTCTCGACCGTGAGGTTGGGGCCACCGAAGGAGTAGGCCCAGTTGACCTTGCCCTTGCCGTGGCCGGGAATGTCGACCCAGGAGTCGCGCGGGATCGAGATCACCGAGGCGGAGTCGCGGTCGCCGTCGATGTGGACGAGCAGCATGGTGTCGGAGCGTGCCTGTCCCGGCTCCCAACCGGGCGCTTCGGCCCCGGTCGTGGGTGCGTCGGAGCGGGTGTCGGTGCCGAGGACCAGGATGTTCGTCGCGTCGGCGGCCGAGCCGGAGGAGGGCTTGGCGGGACGGTCGGTGAGCCCGGTGAAGGTGTCGGGCAGCCGCTGGATGTTCCCCTCGACCTTCGCGTGGAGCCACAGGACCCCGGTCAGGGCCGCGGCGCACAGTAAGAGCAGGCACACCAGAAGCCCGATCAGCGGCTTGCGGGCACGACCCCATCCGCGCGCGGGGGGCTCGTCCGCAGGCTCCGGCTGCGGCGGCACGGGCGGATGATCGAGGATGGCCACCTGAGTATGGGACCCGGGACTCCCTCCATATGGGGTCCAGATGCTCGCCATTCCTCAATTTGAGGCACCAGTCGGTAACGGCCGGTAACCAAAAATAGGTAGGCGATACGTGTGCCGGACTGAGTGAGTAAAGTCCCTTTGCCGTACGGCGCTGTTCATGTCGGACCTTCGGGTCCGCACGTGTTTCATGCCGCCTGGCTGCGTCTTGGGAGGGCGCGGCGCGAGGATGACCAGGGGAGAGCTGTGTCAATGTCAAGAGTCGGCCGGGACGAACGTGCCCGGCTGCATGAGGCTGCGTCCGCGCTGGCCGGAATCCGGGCGGCGACCACGCTGCTCAACTCACCGGGCGCGATCGGTGATGACCGGCGGGCCGCGATGACGGCGATGGTGCAGAGCGAGCTGGAGCGGCTCGAGCGGATGGTCCGCCGGCAGCAGGACGCCGCGAGGCCGGGGATCTTGGAGCCGGGGGCCGATGAGATGCAGGCCGGTGAGATGCGGGCCGAGGTGATCGACCTCGACTCCGTGGTGGCCACCATGGTGCTCGCTCACGAGGCCAAGGGCACCGACGTCGTGTGGCGTCCCAGCCGGATGCTGGCGCTGGGAGACTCCGATCAGCTGACCGAGGCGCTCAACGTGCTCCTCGACAACGCCGCGGCCCACGGGAGCGGTTCGGTCCGGATCGAGGTACGTGCCGCCGACCAGGCGAGCACCTCGGTCGAGATCGCGGTGACCGACGACGGGCCGGGGGTCGCGCCCGAGCTGCGCCGGCGGATCTTCGCCTGGGGCGTCAGCCGACCGGGCTCGACAGGCCAGGGCATCGGCCTCCATGCCGCGCGAGACCTGATGGAACGCCAGGGCGGCTACCTCGAGCTGGTCGAGGCGAACGAGCAGACCACCTTCGTCCTCGGCATCCCGATGCTCGGCTGTGCCGATGGCGGGGCAGGCGACGGGGCCGACCAGCACGACACCCCGACCCGGGGAGGTCGCCGTGGTGTCGCCGCGTAAGAGGGTGAAGGTGGTCATCGTCGAGGACCACACCCTGTTCGCCGAGTCGCTCGAGCTGGCCCTCACCTTCGAGGGCTACGACGCCCACCGCGTCGACCTGCCCGAGGAGCCGCCCTCGGAGGCCAAGCTCACCTCCCTGATCATGCGCTCCCAGCCGCGCATCGTCCTGCTCGACCTCGACCTGGGACAGCACGGTTCGGGCGTACGCCTCATCGCACCGCTCGCCAGGGCGGGCGCCGACGTCGTCGTGGTGACGGGCTCGACCGACGAGACCCGATGGGGGCATGCCTTGCACGTCGGTGCCCGCACGGTCCTGTCCAAGACGGTGCCTCTGGGCGAGATCCTGGGCACCGTACGCAGGCTCAACTACGGTCTCAGCGTGCTCGACGTCGACGACCGGGAGCGCCTGATCCGGGCGTGGGTGGGGCAGGAGCAGGGCGTCATCGAGATCCGTCGCCGGCTCGCCCAGCTCTCCCCGCGGGAGTCGCAGGTGCTCGAGCACCTGATGGACGGCTTCACCGTCGGCGAGATCGCCAAGCTCCGTGTCGTGTCCGAGGCGACCGTGCGCACCCAGGTGAAGTCGATCCTCGCCAAGCTCGGCGTCTCCTCGCAGATCGCGGCGGTCAGCATCGCCCAAAGGCCGAGTGGCGGGCCGCCTGACCCGCGGGCGATCGGCTCGTCAGAGCGCGACCAGGCCGTCGTCCTCGCTCGCACCGCGCAGGACGTAGAGCGTGCCGGTCTTCGGGCAGCGCCAGGCATCTCCCTGGGCGACCAGTGGTGCGCCCGCGTGCCCGACCCAGCCCATCCGCTGCGCCGGGACCCCGACGACCAGCGCATGGTCGGGTACGTCGCGGGTGACCACGGCGCCCGCCGCGACCATCGCCCAAGCGCCGATGGTGACCGGCG
>JALZDD010000043.1 GCA_030862715.1 Actinomycetota bacterium
GACGGCGTGCGCTCTGCAGTCCGGATCCTCATCGGTGCCGTAGTCCTCACCGCGATCGCGGTCGGGGTCGGCGTACTCACCCTGAAAGACGACGAGCCCGAGGTCGCCGAGGTGAAGGGCGACCTGAGCACCACGGACACCACCACGATGCAGGTACGCCGCGGCGCGTTCTGCGACCGCGTCCCGACCGAGGACGCGACCGAGGCCCTCGGCGGTGCCGCAGCCGAGAAGAAGGCCTACGGCGACGGCGACCAGACCGCCATCTCGGGCGAGGTCAACGACGTCGCGCAGGAGTACGGCTGCATCTGGACCGGGCCGGAGGGCTCGGCCACCTCGGCCAGGGCATGGGTCTTCGCCCCGCCGGTCACCCTGGACTGGGCCACGCAGATGACCAAGAGCGTGCCCAAGGGCTGCAAGGCCGCCTCGACCCCTGCGTACGGGAAGCCGTCGGTCGCCCTCACCTGCACCGACGCGAAGAAGCAGCCGAAGGTGATCTATCGCGGCCTCTTCGGCGACGCCTGGCTCTCCTGCGAGCTCACGGGTAAGGCCGGCGAGGCGCCCGCGACGGTCCAGAAGCGCGCCTCCCGCTGGTGCCTGGTGACCCTCACCGCGGCTGCCGCCTGACGCCTGCCGTCCTGGATCGAGATCCGGACTCGGCGCGTCGTTTGCGTCAACCTAAAGTCTAGTGCTTTAATCGACTTAGTCGCTCGGGACGGTAGGCACCTCACCGGGCGGCGCGCGCCGCCGCGGGCACTGAGTCAGAGCAGAGCCGGCTGGCGAGCGGGTGGGGTCCTTAGGGATGGGGATCCCACCCGCGACGCGAGCCAGGCAAGAACGGTGTCGGCGAACTCGTCGGGCTGGTTGCGATGCACGAAGTGACCGACGTCGAAGTGGACGAGATCGGCCTGCGGAATTCGCCGGGCGACCTTCTCGAGGTCTTCCTGCGGGATGTGGCTGTTGCCGCCACCGGCCACGAGCAGTGTCGGCATCGGCAGCAGCTCGAGTTGCTCCCACATCCACGCGTCGTACATCGTCGCCTCGACCAGCAGGGACGCGATGCACTCCCAGTCGTGAGGCATCGGCCTGGCCGCGCGCCCGGGTGACCTGCGCTCGCGCGGCGCGGGCGGCACCACGTCCTCGATGATCAGCCGGGAGACCAGGTCGGGCCGGTGCATCGCGACCAGGAGGGCGACGTTGCCGCCGGTCGAGTGCCCGACGACGACGGCGCCCGAGATCTCCAGCGCGTCCATCGCCACGATCACGTCGTCGGCGATGAGCCGGTGGGAGTACTCCGAGGCCCAGTCCGAGTCCCCGTGCCCACGCATGTCGAAGGCATGCACCCGGTGGTCAGCGGCGAACTGCGGCACCACCCCCTGCCACCGCTTCGCACTGCCTCCGAGCTCGTGCAACAGCACCATCGGCACCCCGTCCTCAGGGCCGTAGGCGTCGTAGACGTACGCCGCCCCGCGGCCCGGGAGTGGAAGCCTGGTGCGCGTCAGCGCATCCATCAGGTCAGTTCTGTTCGGCCTTCTCGGCGCCGCGGCGCCACCGGATGCCGGCCTCGAGGAACCCGTCGATGTCCCCATCGAAGACCGCCTGCGGGTTGCCGACCTCATAGGTCGTACGCAGGTCCTTGACGATCTGATAGGGGTTGAGGACGTAGTTGCGCATCTGGTCGCCCCAGGACGCGGCGACGTCGCCCTTGAGCTCCTTGAGCTGCGCCTCCTCCTCGGCCTTCTTCAGCGCGAGCAGCTTGGCCTTGAGGACGATCATCGCGGCGGCCTTGTTCTGCAGCTGCGACTTCTCGTTCTGGCAGGAGACCACGGTGCCGGTGGGGATGTGGGTCAGCCGGACCGCCGAGTCGGTGGTGTTGACCGACTGGCCACCGGGGCCCGAGGAGCGGTAGACGTCGACCTTGATGTCGTTCTCGTCGAGGTCGATCTCGTCGGTCTGCTCCAGCACGGGCACGACCTCGACCGCGGCGAAGGAGGTCTGGCGGCGGCCCTGGTTGTCGAAGGGGCTGATCCGCACCAGGCGGTGGGTGCCCGCCTCGACGGAGAGGGTGCCGTAGGCGTAGGGAGCGTGGATCGCGAAGGTGGCGGACTTGAGCCCGGCCTCCTCGGCGTAGGAGGTGTCGAAGACCTCGACCGGGTATTTGTTGCGCTCGGCCCAGCGGACGTACATCCGCATCAGCATCTCGGCGAAGTCGGCGGCGTCGACGCCACCAGCGCCGGAGCGGATCGTGACCACGGCCTCGCGGGAGTCGTACTCCCCCGAGAGCAGGGTGCGGATCTCCAGGCTCTCGACCAGCTTCTTCACCCGGCCCAGCTCGGCCTCGGACTCGGCGAGCGAGTCGGCGTCGCCCTCCTCCTGGGCCATCTCGACCATCAGTCCGAGGTCCTCGATGCGAGTGTGGAGCTCGGTGAACTTGTTGAGCTCTCCCTGCAGCAGGGAGAGGCGGCCGGTGACGCGGGTGGCGTTGTCCTGATCGTCCCAGAGGTCGGGCGCGGCGACCTGCTCGCCGAGGTCGGCGATCTCCTTGCGCATCGCGTCCAGGTCCAGCACCTGGCCGATGGTCTGCATCGTTGCCTGGAGCTGCTTGATCTCGGTGTCGAATTCGGGGCCTGCCACGTCTTACAGGTTACTTGACGCGTGGTGCCGCACCCGATTCGCGGACCCTCAAATATGCGCTCGCCCTCCGGTACGGGGAACCGGAGGGCGAGCGCCAGGGGGATATGTGGGGGTGAGCCCGTGGAAACGGGCCCCGAGAAACCTCAGGCCTGGTGGGTGGAGCCGGCGAACCAGCCATCCCAGGCAGCCTCTTCACGAACGGCCGAGCCCGGCTTGGGGGCGTGCAGCATGATCGCCTGACCATTCTCCCAGCGCAGGAAGATGCCCACGTGGTAGACCGGGCTGCCCCAGAACATCAGGTCGCCGCGCTGGATCTGGTCGTTCGGGACAGTCGGCAGCGCAGCGGCCTGGTCCCGCGAGACCCGGGGAAGCTCGATGCCGGCGGCGCTGAAGGCGTACTGCGTCAGACCGGAGCAGTCGAACGAGCTCGGGCCGGTGGCACCCCAGACGTACGGGTCACCGATCTGCTCCGAGGCGACGCTGATCGCCCGCTCGATCTTGCCTTCCTGGCTCGCGGCGAAGGCCTTCGCCTCTGCCTCGGCCTTCTTCTTCGCCTCCGCGGCCTTCTTGGCGGCGATCGCCGCCTTGCGCTTCGCCTCGGCCGCCTTGCGGGCTGCCTCGGCCTTGCGCTCCTGCACCTCGATCGCCCTCTCGAGCTGCTTGATGTCGGTGAGCATCGCCGCGGGGGTGGCCGAGGCCTCCAGGGTCGGAGCCTCCACCACCTTGGCCGACTCAGCGGTCGACTCGAGGGTGGTGGTCTCGTGGGAGACCGGGGCGGCGTTGGCGGCGGGCACTGCCACCAGGGCACCGGCGGCAATGCCGCTGGCGAGGGTGATGCGACCGACGAACTTGCCGTGGCCGCCGAGAGATCCTGCAATCGTCCTGGCGATCGAGACGTTCGGCGACCGGAACGGGCGCGGCGTGCCTCGATGGGCAGGAGAAGATACGGACTTGGACATGCGTGAGTTCCTTCCCACGCCTGCGAGGTGAGCTGTCGGGTTCGGGCTAGAAGGTTGCCCGGCCATCTCGCGATGGCTTCACCCCAAGCGACCGTCCGAGTTAGTCGCGTGGAACCTGGGTCCCCCGCTCCTGTCCCATACGTACTGCTGAGTGTGAGGGTAAAGGGGGTTCAGTAGTAGGGGCCGGCTTCCGGAGGGACAGGATTAGGCGTGTACCCGGGGCCGGTCGTGCGTTCTGCACGGCTCATCCAAGGTGACATGCGATCTGGAACGGATCCAATCCCGAATGCCCGAATCTGGAGCACAAACGGCGTGTTCACGCGTGACTTTGCCGTCGTTTGTGAGTCATCTCACCGGGTGAACACGTGTCTGACGCCGTGTCGAACTTGCGTTTACTCCGCTGCTTCGAGTCGGAAACCGACTCCGCGGACCGCGACGACCTTCTCCTGAACACCGGCCGCCTCGAGCTTCTGGCGCAGGCGTCCGACGGTGACGTCGAGGGTCTTGGTCGAGCCGTACCAGTTCTCGTCCCAGACCTCGGCCATCAGCCGGTCGCGGGAGACGACCTTGTCGCGGGAGGCGGCGAGGACGGCGAGGAGCGCGAACTCCTTGCCCGTCAGGGTCACCTCACGCTCGCCGGCATAGACCCGGTGAGCAGCGACGTCGATGCGCAGAGCGTCGTCGTCGGCGCCGGGCTCGACCGGACCCGAGCGGCGCAGGAGGGCGCGGACCCGCGCCTGGAGGACGGCCAGCGCGAACGGCTTGGCCAGGTAGTCGTCGGCGCCGGCGTCGAGCCCGACGACCAGGTCGATCTCGGCGTCACGGGCGGTGAGGATCATGATCCCGCCCTCGTAGCCGTTGTCGCGCGCGGCCTTGCAGACCTCGAGGCCGTCCATGTCCGGAAGGCCCAGGTCGAGCAGCACGAGCTCGGCGTCGTACGGAGGTGCCAGCAGCTCCAGCGCCTTCTTGCCGGAGTCGACCCAGGTGACGTCATAGCCCTCACGCTGGAGCGTGCGCACCAGGGGAGCAGCGATGTCCTCTTGGTCTTCTACGACAAGCAC
>JALZDD010000047.1 GCA_030862715.1 Actinomycetota bacterium
GCTCATCCACATTTCCCACAGATGCTCTTACGACGTACGAAACTATTTACATCCATGGATCCTCGGTGAAATTCCACGAACGCCCTTCCCTGGGGACAACCCACTCGGCGAGCTGAGTCCACAAGGACGCCTGTGCAGACCCGCCACAGCTGAGCGCTTACCGGTTGTCGGCGGTCCGTGGCAGGATGCGTACTCCAGGTCATGTCAACGCGGGGGCGTTCCGGAACCGGTGGCGTCTTCCCCCAAGGTTCAAGCACAGCCCGGACCGCATGTCCTCAAACGCCCCGATGTCGAGTTAGAAGAAGGACAGGTCATCGTGAAGTTCCGCGTCGACCGCGACGTGTTCGCGGATGCCGTCGCCTGGGCTGCCCGCAGCCTTCCGGTTCGCCCCAGCACCCCGGTGCTCTCAGGTCTGCTGATCGAGGCGGGTCACGAGGGCCTGGTGCTCTCGACATTCGACTACGAGACCTCAGCGCGGGCGACGCTCTCGGCCGAGGTCGCCGACGAGGGCAAGGCACTGGTCTCGGGCAAGCTGCTCGCCGACATCTGCCGCAGCCTTCCGGCCAAGCCGGTCGAGATGGTCACCGACGGCTCCCGCGTCTCGCTCACCTGCGGGAGTGCGCGGTTCAGCCTCCAGACGATGCCGGTCGAGGACTACCCGACCCTGCCGGAGATGCCGACCGCGGCCGGCACGGTGAAGTCGGAGCTGTTCGCCCACGCCGTCGCCCAGGCCGTGACCGCAGCAGGTCGCGACGACATGCTCCCGGTGCTGACCGGCGTGCGGCTCGAGATCGAGGGCTCCACGATCTCGCTGCTCGCCACCGACCGCTTCCGGCTCTCCCACCGCGAGCTCGAGTGGAGCCCGGCGACTCCCGACGAGAGCATGGCCGCCCTGGTGCCGGCGAAGGTGCTCGGTGACACCGCCAAGTCGCTGACCAGCGGCAGCGAGGTCACCCTCGCGCTGTCCACCACCGGCACCGGCGAGGGCATCATCGGCTTCGAGGGCGCGGCCGCGGGTGGCGTACGCCGCACCACGACCCGCCTCCTCGACGGCGAGTTCCCGAAGGTGCGCAGCCTCTTCCCGGCCGAGCACCTCACCACCGCGCTGGTCGACAAGGCCTCCCTGATCGAGTCGGTCAAGCGCGTCGCCCTGGTCGCCGAGCGCAACACCGCGGTCCAGATGGTCTTCGAGGACGGAGTGCTCACTCTCGACGCCGGCTCCGGCGACGAGGCCCAGGCGTCCGAGTCGATCGAGGCGACCATGGAGGGTGAGGGACTGACCACCGGGTTCAACCCGCAGTTCCTCCTCGACGGGCTGCAGGCGATCGACGAGCAGGTCGTCGAGCTCGCCTTCACCCAGGCTCCGAAGCCCGTGGTGATCAGCGGCAAGCCGGCCGAGGGTGGCGAGGAGCCGGGGTTCCGCTACCTGCTGATGCCGCGGCGCCTGCTCTCCTGATCCACCCGCTGACTAGGGTGGTCTCGACAAGCTCGACCACCGCTTTCCCGGATAGGAACCTTGCATGCACATCGGACTCGTCGGCCTCGGCAAGATGGGTGGCAACATGCGCACCCGGCTGCGGGAGGCAGGTCACACCGTCGTCGGATACGACCGCAACCCCGATCTCGCCGACATGGCGAGTCTGGCGGAGCTGGTCGAGGCACTGCCCAGCCCCAAGGTGGTCTGGGTGATGGTGCCGGCCGGTGACCCGACGCGTTCCACGATTGCCGAGCTCAAGGAGCTCCTCGGCGAGGGCGACCTGGTCGTCGACGGCGGCAACTCGAAGTACACCGACGACGCCAAGAACGCCGCCAGCCTTGCCGAGAACGGCATCGGCTTCGTCGACTGCGGCGTCTCCGGCGGCGTCTGGGGTCTGCAGAACGGATACGCGCTGATGTACGGCGGCTCCGACGAGGACGCCGCCAAGGTGATGCCCGCCTTCGAGGCGCTCAAGCCGACCGGCACCGAGGACGGTCTGGTCCACTGCGGGGTCACGCCCGGCGCCGGCCACTTCTCCAAGATGGTTCACAACGGCATCGAGTACGCGATGATGCAGGCCTACGCCGAGGGCTGGGAGCTCCTCGACAAGGTCGACATCGTCGACAACGTCCCCGAGATCTTCGCCTCGTGGCGCACGGGCACCGTCGTACGTTCCTGGCTTCTCGA
>JALZDD010000053.1 GCA_030862715.1 Actinomycetota bacterium
TGGGCGAAGGCGGCGGCGACGGCCTCGGCGATCTCGGCGCCGGAGGTCTCGCTGTGCTTGCGCGCGAACATCACCGAGAGCAGCGCCGGGTTGTCGGTGGCGAAGTCGAGGTAGGCCGAGGCGAAGGCCACCAGGTCGTCGGTCAGCGAGCCGCGGGTGGCCAACGCGGCGTCCATCACCTCGCCCAGCCGGCGGAATCCGGCGACCGCGAGCGCGTCGAAGAGCGCGTTCTTGTCGCGGAAGTGGGCGCTCGGCGCAGCGTGGCTCACGCCCAGATCGCGGGCGATGCCGCGCAGCGAGAGCGCGTCGGTGCCCGACTCGCGCAGCACCTCCTCCGCACGGCGGAGCACCGCGGCACGCAGGTCGCCGTGGTGGTAGCGGGGCATCGTCTCGGTCATCAGGAACACCTTATCGAGATTTCACCGATATAGACATTGTCAAGATTCTTGGCGGCGTCTAGATTGGAGCCATGACCGAACAGAAGTGGACTTCCGAACGGCTGCCGTCCTTCGAGGGCCGCACCGTGATCGTCACCGGCGCGACCAGCGGCCTGGGCCGCGTCGTCGCCACCCAGCTGGGCGCGAAGGGCGCCCGCGTCGTCCTGGCCGTACGCAACGTCGCCGCCGGCGAGGAGGTGGCCGCCACGATCGGGGGCAAGACCGAGGTTCGGGCGCTCGACCTGGCCGACCTCAGCTCGGTGCGGCACTTAGCCCAGGAGTGGGAGGGCGAGATCGACGTACTCATCAACAATGCCGGAATCATGATGGTGCCCAAGCGCCTCACGACCGACGGCTACGAGAGCCAGTTCGCCACCAACCACCTGGGGCACTTCGCGCTCACCAACCTGCTGCTCCCCCACATCACCGACCGCGTCGTGACGGTCGCCTCCTCGGCCCACCGCTGGGGCGGCTTCGACCTCGATGACCTCAACTGGGAGCGGCGCGACTACCGGCCGGAGAGGGCCTACGGGCAGTCGAAGATCTCCAACCTGCTCTTCACCCTCGAGCTCCAGCGGCGCCTGGAGGGCACCGGGCTCCGGGCGTACGCCGCCCACCCGGGCTACGCCGCGACCAACCTGCAGGGCCACACCGGAAACGTGGTCAAGCACGCCCTCATGGCGATCGGCAACCGGGTCGTCGCGCAGTCCGCGGAGGCGGGCGCTCTCCCGACCCTGTACGCGGCCAGCCAGGACCTGCCGTCGGGAAGCTACGTCGGGCCGGACGGACTCGGCGAGTACCGCGGCGGTCCGACGCTCGTCGGCCGCGCCGCGGTCGCCTCCGACCCCGAGCTCGCCCGCAAGCTGTGGACCGAGTCCGAGAGCCTGACCGGAGTCTCCTGGCCACTGTGAGTCGGTAGGTTCTCGGTATGAAGCATCACCGGGGACGGCATGTCGACATCGAGTCGGTGGAGGAGCTCGACGGGCATCTGGCGGCGGGCGCGGGGAGCCTGAAGGGGTGGCGGCTGCGGTCGCTGGACCTGAGCTCGCGTTCCTCGGCCCTGCGGGAGACCGAGCTGGCCGGCGCGACGTTCCTCGGGTGCACCTTCGCACCCGGGGACGGCGACTACGCCGAGGACGAGGGCGCGCTGGTGATGCCGGTGATCCCGGAGACACCGGTCGATGTCTACCGCTCCCGGCTCTACACCGCCGATGAGCTCTACGACGACCCGGTCTACGCGCGGAGCCTGGATGCGAGGGCGTACGCCTGGCTGCAGCAGCCGCTCGACGCCGACGACGAGCTCGCGATCACCCTCCACGACCACGCGATCGACGCCGCGCTCGAGGCATGGGTGCGCGCGCGACGCGACGAGGGGACGCGGATCGTCGGGATGATGGGCGGGCACGCGCTGCGGCGTGGCGAGGAGGGCTACGCGACCGCCGCCCGCCTCGCCCAGCACCTGGCGAGCCGTCATGTGGTCGCCACCGGCGGCGGCCCGGGAGCGATGGAGGCCGCCAACCTGGGGGCCTTCCTCGCCGGGGCTGCGAAGACGGTGCTGGACGATGCGCTCGCGGCGCTGGCCGTGGTGCCGTCGTTCCGGCCCTCGATCCGGTCATGGGCGCAGGTGGCTCTCGACGTACGGAACCAGGTCGAGGGCAAGCCCGGAAGGTCGCTGGGGATCCCGACCTGGCACTACGGGCACGAGCCGCCCAACGTGTTCGCCGGAGCGATCGCGAAGTACTTCCGCAACGCCACCCGCGAGGCGGTCCTGCTGGAGGTCTGCGACGGCGGGATCGTCTTCCTCCCCGGCGCCGGCGGCACCGTGCAGGAGGTCTTCCAGGACGCCTGCGAGAACTACTACGCCGATGCGAGCGCGGTCGCGCCGATGGTGCTGGTCGGGCGCAACTACTGGACCGAGGAGCTGCCGGTCTGGCCGCTGCTGCAGGCCCTCGCCCGCGGCCGCGCGATGGAGGGCCACGTCCACCTCGTCGACACCGACGAGGAGGTCCTCGACGTCATCGCAGCCGGCGCGCCCGGATGACGTCGCGGTAGTGGTCGACCAGGGCGGCGTTCACCGCGCCCCAGGACTTGTGCGCGACACTCTTGCGGGCCTCGCGCCCCATCCGCAGACGCAGCTGCGGGTCGTTGTGGAGCAGCGCGACGTGGGAGCCGAGGTCGTCGCGGCTGCCGGGCTCGTAGAAGAACCCGGTGACGCCGTCGGCGACCAGGTCCAGCGGGCCGCCCGAGCGCGGCGCGACGACCGGGACCCCGGAGGCGAGCGCCTCCTGGACCGCCTGACAGAACGTCTCGTGGGAGCCGGTGTGCGCGAACACGTCGAGGGAGGCGTACGCAGCCCCCAGCTCATCCCCCTGCAGCACGCCCATGAAGGTCGCGTTCGGGAGCAGCTGGCGCAGCTCGCGCTCCTGCGGGCCACCACCGACGAGCACGACCTTGTACGCCGGGTTGTGCGCCAGCGGAGTCAGCAGGTGCAGCTCCTTCTCCTGGGCGAGACGGCCGACGTACCCGACGATGGTCTCCCCGTTGGGCGCGAGCTGCGCGCGCAGGTCATGGTCGATGCGGCTCGGGTGGAACAGCTCGACGTCGACGCCTCGCGGCCACAGCCCGGTGCGCTGGACGCCGAGACCCTCGAGCTGGGTCAGGGCCGACGAGCTCGGTGCCAGGGTGCGATCGGCGGCCGAGTGCGCCTGGCGGGTGAGCATCGCCGCGGCCTGCGGGCCGCCGACCGCCTTGTACTTGTCCCAGAAGCCGACCAGGTCGGTCTGGTAGATCGCCACGCTCGGGATGCCGAGCTCCTTGGCCACCAGCACCGCCTGCCGCCCGAGCAGCGCGGGTGAGGCGACGTGGATGACGTCGGGGCTGAACCGGCGCATCACCGCGCGCAGCTTGCGCCGCGTCTCCAGGCCGACGCGGAAGTCCTTGTAGACCCAGAACGTCGCGCCCCGGGTGCGGGTCACCGGGAACCCGGCGTACTCGGTGGGCCCGGTGGGGGCCACGACCTCGACGGTGTGGCCGTCGACCGCGAGATGCTCCAGGACGCGGCGTACGGAGTTCGTCACGCCGTTGACCTGGGGCAGGAACGACTCCGTGACGATGAGGACACGGAGCGGCTCTGAGTTGGCGGCGACCAGCGGGACCCGATCGAGGCTGATGCTCATGTTCCTGATCGTGAGCGCCGTCCGGCAACGTCACCCCCGACTTGGTTGACCGGTCGGTGAACCTCCCGTGGCCAGAACTCCGTGCCGGACGACAG
>JALZDD010000057.1 GCA_030862715.1 Actinomycetota bacterium
CCGGCCCAGGAGTCGAAGAGCTGCACCGCGGAGGCACCCGCGCGGACCTGGACCTCCAGGAACGCGCCGGAGATCCCGGCGATCTTGCGCATCAGGGCGTCCCACACGTCGGGGGCACCGAACATGAGCGCCTTGGTCTTGGCGTACTCCTTCGAGGGGCCGCCCTCGACCAGGTAGGAGGCGACCGTGAACGGGGCGCCGGCGAAGCCGATCAGCGGGGTGCCGCCGTTGATGCCGGCCAGCTCACCGGTGAGGTTCTGGACGGCCTCGGTGATGTAGGTGACGTGCTCCGGCGTCAGGTCCGGGATCGCCTCCACGTCGGCCAGGGTGCGCACCGGATTGGCGATGACCGGGCCGACACCGGGCTTGATGTCGAGGTCGACCCCAACCGCCTTCAGCGGCAGCACGATGTCGGAGAAGAAGATGGCCGCGTCGACCCCGTAGCGGCGTACGGGCTGCAGCGTGATCTCGGTGATCAGGTCGGCGTCCTGGCAGGACTCGAGCATGCCGATGCCCTCGCGGACCTTCAGATACTCGGGGAGCGACCGGCCGGCCTGACGCATGAACCACACCGGCGTACGGCTCGGCTTCTGCCCTGCGAGTGCCTGCAGGAACGGGGAAGATGCGAGCAGGTCGGGGGTCTTCCCAGAGGTGTGTTCAGCGGCCACCTGGCAATGGTCCCATCCGGTGCGGCGTGTACGCACATCGCGAATCGCACAGAAGACATACCCTGTTCACATGGTCGTCCGTGGAGAGTCGCGTCCCGCCGCGGGACCGGAGACCGGTCCTGCCGTGTTCCGGTCCGCCGCGGAAGGGATGCGTGCCGCGACCTTCAGACCCGAGGTGCTGGCCGAGGAGATGCCTGCGCCCCAGCGGATCGCTCCGTACGCCGCGGCGCTGTCCGCCGAGGTGACCGTCGACGACGTCGACGTGGCGACCGGACGGCTGATCCTGCTGCACGACCCCGACGGCAACGACGCCTGGGGAACGGTCCACGGACTGCCCGGCACGTTCCGCCTGGTGGCGTACGCACGGGCCGACATCGACGTCGAGCACATCAGCGACCCACTGCTGGGTGAGGTCGGCTGGTCCTGGCTCCTCGACGCGCTCTCCGGTCACGGCGCCGAGCACGTCGCCGCCGCGGGCACCGTGACCCGCGTCGCCACCGAGTCCTACGGCGGGATGGCCGACGAGGACGGCACCGCGCAGATCGAGATCCGCGCCTCCTGGACGCCGGTCGGCACGGCCTCGGGCGACCTGGACCTGCGACCACACACCGAGGCATGGGGCGAGCTGCTCTGCACGGCCGCGGGACTTCCTCCGGTGCCGGAGGGCGTCACCGTCATACCGAGCCGGCGAGGGCAGCGAGGCGCGTGATCGAAGACAACACCGAGGCCGAGACGGGGCCGGACACACCAGAAGATGCTGCTCCGGCGCCACTACTGACCCTGCGCGACGGGCTGCCTCCGGTGACCGACACCGACGAGGGCCTGGTCAAGGCCGCCGCGGCCATCGCCGCCGGCACGGGTCCGGTCGGGATCGATGCCGAGCGCGCCTCCGGTTACCGCTATTCGAACCGCGCCTACCTGATCCAGCTACGCCGCGAAGGCTCCGGGATCTGGCTGATCGACCCGATCGGGCTGACCACGATGCAGCCGCTGGTCGACGCGCTCGAGGGCACCGAGTGGATCCTGCACGCCGCCACCCAGGACCTCCCCTGTCTCAGCGACCTCGGCCTGTACCCCGCCGCCCTGTTCGACACCGAGCTCGCCGGGCGACTGCTGGGCTATCCGCGCGTCGGGCTCGGCACCCTGGTCGAGACGGTGCTGGGCTTCACCATGCTCAAGGAGCACTCCGCGGCCGACTGGTCGACCCGTCCACTGCCGGACGCCTGGCTGGAGTACGCCGCGCTCGACGTCGAGGTGCTCGTGGAGCTGCGCGAGGCGCTGGCTGCCGAGCTCGTCGCACAGGGCAAGGACGCCTGGGCCCGCCAGGAGTTCGACTGGCTGCGCGGGTTCGAGGCGCCGGTGCGTACGGATGCCTGGCGGCGCACCTCCGGCATGCACCGCGTCCGCGGCCGCCGCGGCCTCGCCGCGGTGCGTGAGCTGTGGACCGAGCGCGACCGGATCGCGCAGCAGCGTGACGTCACCCCGAGCCGGATCATCCCCGACGCCGCGATCGTCGCCGCCGCGCAGGACCTCCCGCAGGACAAGGCCGCGCTGCTCGG
>JALZDD010000085.1 GCA_030862715.1 Actinomycetota bacterium
GGATGACCGGCTCGGCCTCGGTCATCACCTCCTCGGGCGTGCGGTAGTTGATGCTCAGGCCGGCCATCTCGATCCGGTCCAGGCCGACGCGCTCGAGCCGCTCCTGCCACGACTCGGTGAACCCGTGGCGCGCCTGGGCGCGGTCGCCGACGATCGTGAAGCTGCGCGAGGGGCAGCGGCTGATCAGCATCTGCCACTCGGCGTCGGTCAGCTCCTGCGCCTCGTCGACGACGATGTGCGCGAACGGGCCGGCGTACGGGTCGAGCTCCTCCGGTTCCCGTACCGAGTCGTCGAGGAGCGCGGTGCGCAGGTCCTGGCCGCGCAGCATCGACATCACCTTCATGTCGGAGTCGTCGTGGCTGATCAGGTCCGAGACGACCGCTGCCTTCGCCTTCCGGTCGGCCGCTGCCGCTGCCTTCTGGGCGCTCCGGCGCCGCGAGGCGTCGGGATCGCCGAGCCGGCGATGGGCGGCGTCGAGCAGCGGCAGGTCCGCCTCGGTCCAGGCCTGGCCGGCCTGGACGATCCGGTCGCGCTGCAGCGTCTTCACCTCCTCGGGAGTGAGCCAGGGCGCGCACATCCGCAGGAACGCCGGCACCTCCCACAGGTCCCCGACGATGTCGGCCGGCCGCAGCCGCGGCCAGACCTTGCCGAAGACGTCGAGCAGCCCGGCGTTGGTCTCCAGCGAGGCACGCAGCGCGTCGGTCGCGTCCTCGTCGACGAGCCCGTAGGCGTCGAACTCGTCCTCCTCCTGGTCCGAGTCGCCCCAGTCGTCGATATCGGCGTCGTAGTCGCGATCGGGGTCGGCGCCGGTGTTCGCCTGGATCCTCTCGGTCACGATCCTCAACAGCGCCTCCCAGACCTGCTGGCGGGCGTCGTTGTGCGGCGTACCCTGCTCGGCTGCGGCGATCGCCTCGGCCCAGTCGCCGGTGCTGATCACCGCGTCGCCGTAGGGCGTCTCGACCAGCGTCGGCTTCGACGGAGGCTTCTCGTAGAGCGCCACCGCCGGCTCGATCGCCGCGACCATCCGGGCGTCGGACTTGAACCGGGCGACCTCCGCGTCCGTCTCGGGCGCCAGCGAGGCGCCCTCGGGCACCATCCGGCGCAGCGTGGTGGTGCGTACGCCCTCCTCGCCCAGGCTCGGCAGTACGTCCGCGACATAGGAGAGGTAGGGCTCGTGCGGTCCCACGAACAGCACCCCACCCTTGCCCTCGCCCAGACGTGGGTCGGAGTAGAGGAGGTACGCCGTGCGGTGCAGCGCCACCACGGTCTTGCCCGTCCCCGGACCGCCGTCGACAACCAGGGCGCCCCGCGAGGACGCTCGGACGATGGCGTCCTGGTCGGCCTGGATGGTGCCGAGCACGTCGCGCATCCGCGGCGAGCGGCTGCTGCCGAGCGTGGCGATGAAGGCCGACTGGTCATCGAGGGCGGCATGGCCCTGGAGCCCCTCGTCGGTGAAGACCTCGTCCCAGTAGTCGGTGATCCGCCCGTTGGTCCAGCGGTAGCGGCGCCGGCTCAGCAGCCCACGTGGGTCGGCATGCGTCGCCGCGAAGAACGGCTCCGCCGCCGGCGAGCGCCAGTCGACCAGCAGCCGTCGACCGTCGCTGGCGGTCAGGCCGAGCCGCCCGATGTAGATCGTGTTGCCTGACTCCGTGACGATCCGCCCCAGGCACAGGTCGAGACTGAACCTGCGCAGCATCCGCAGCTGCCCACCGATCCGGTGCACCTCCAGATCGCGGTCCATCGCCTCCTGCCCGTGCCCACCTGGGCGGCGGCGTACGCCGTCCAGCCGTTCGTTCAGCTCGGAGATCTGCTCCTCGAGGCTCTTCGCGATGGCAGCGAAGTGCTGCTCGTCCTCAGCGATCAATGCCGGGTCCGCCTTGGCGTCGTGACGGCCCGCGAGATCGAATGCTTGCAACGTTGAATCCCCTGTCTGATCAGGCCTTTTACCTGTTCGAGGAGGAGATTCTGCCCCAAGCCGGGGGCCTTGCGGCAAGCCCCTATATGCGCTATAAAGT
>JALZDD010000089.1 GCA_030862715.1 Actinomycetota bacterium
AAAGCGCGAAACAGGCCCCGGGTTTCCCCGGAGCCTGTAACGCAGACCGAAACCAGCGTCAGCTGGCCAGCACCTCGTCGAGGAGGACTTCAGCCTTGTCTTCGTTGGTGTGCTCGCACAGCGCGAGCTCCGAGACGAGGATCTGGCGTGCCTTGGCGAGCATGCGCTTCTCCCCGGCAGAGAGGCCACGGTCACGCTCACGACGCCACAGGTCGCGCACGACCTCGGCGACCTTCATGACGTCGCCGCTGTGCAGCTTCTCCAGGTTTGCCTTGTAACGACGCGACCAGTTGGTCGGCTCTTCGACGTGCTCCGCACGAAGCACCTCGAAGACTCGATCAAGCCCGTCCTTGTCTACGACGTCCCGAACTCCGACGAGCTCGAGATTGTTGGCCGGAACACGCACCACGAGGTCCTGCTGAGCGATGATGCGGAGGACCAGATACTGCCGCTCCTCGCCCTTGATGGTGCGCATCTCGATGTCTTCGATGACGGCCGCGCCATGGTTCGGGTATACGACGGTCTCGCCGACGGTGAAAGTCATATTTTTAGGTACCCCTTCCTAGGGCTATAAGTCTACCACGGATCTTAGAATTCGGATTCCGTGTTTGCGCAGGTCAGGGGCTCAATCTGGGGTTGACAGATTGACAAGTTGTGTGGTTCCGCGCGCGCAGGCCCATCGATCGTGGCAGCATGACTGATTTCGAAACGACTCCGAAATCTCGTCGTAGCCAGCCTGTTGTCCTGCGCGGCTCGGCCGAGTGCCCGATACTGCCGCCATGGCGAATGCATCGCAGAGCGCCCCCAAGACCATCTTCACCGTGTCGTCGCACGCCCAGGATCAGGACCCGGAGACGACCGGAGCGAGTTCGGACGGCGAGCTTGCTCGTCCGTCCGCGCCGAGCGAGGGAGTGAGCGAGCGCAGCGAGCAAGAGACGCAGGCCAGTGCGTCGGCCGTTCCTGATGCCCCGGCGGGCAGAGCAAGCGTCATGGACAAGGTGGGCAGCTGGGCCCCGTTCCTCCTCATCCGCTCCGCCCACCCCCGTCAGGCGGTGCTGACCGCCATCGGCCTGTCGGCGGCTGCAGTCCTCGCCGGGCTGACGACACGCGAGGTCGCGCTGATCGCGGTCACCGTGCTCGTCGGCCAGGCCGTCCTCGGCTGGCACAACGACCTCGTCGACCAGGGCGTCGACCGTCGTCACGAGCGCGAGGGCAAGCCGATCTCGGACGGCCGCCTCGAGCCCGGCGGCGTCTGGTTCGTACTGTGCTGCGGCGTACTGCTCGTCATTCCGCTCTCGGTCACCTCGGGCACCGTCGCGGGACTGTTCTACCTGGGCTCGCTGGTGATCGGGATGCTCGCCAACGTACTGCTGCGCAAGGGCCTCTTCTCCTGGGTCCTGTGGGCGGCCGCCTTCGCCTGCTACCCCGGATACCTCTCGTACGCCGGGTGGGCCGGTGAGTCCGCGGGCGGACCGCCCCACTGGGTGATGGTCGTGCTCACGGCGGCGCTCGGTGTGGGTGTGCACTTCCTGACCGCGCTGTGGGGCCTGGTCGCCGACAACGAGGACAAGTGGACGTACCTGCCGCTCAAGGCCGGACTGAAGCTCGGCGCCGGCAAGCTCCTCCTCGTCACGCTGGTCTACATCGCCGTGGTGATCGGCGGGATGCTGTACGCCGCGAGCGCCGTCGGGCTGCGTGCCTGACCCTTTTCGGATATCGCCAGATCGGGCGGATAGAGTGTCGCGCGTGACGACCAAGGTTATGCAGAAGCGGCTCGCAGTGACGGGCGCACTCGTGGCTCTCGCCCTCCCGGCGCTCACCGCCTGCAGCAGCTTCGACTACGCGACCGACCGGCCCAACGAGATCACCCACGGCGGCTCGACGCTCGACGGTGCCATCCGGATCAACGCCGCTCGCATCGTGACCGCGCAGGAAGGCTCCGGCGTCCTGGTCGGCACCTTCTCGCTCGACCCGGCGATCAACCCGGCGGTCGCCGGCAAGGCGCTGCCGTCGGTCACCTCGATCGCCACGGCGACCGAGGCCGAGGAGACGGTCACGCCCGAGTCGTTCACCCCGATCGAGCTGCCGAAGTCCGGCATCATCAACCTGGCCGACCCGGCCAACGGCGGCATCGCGGTCACCGGCGACTTCAAGCCGGGCGACAGCATCCCGATGACCTTCACCTTCTCCGACGGCGAGGAGAAGACCATCTCCGTCCCGGTGGTCACCCAGTGTGGTCCGTACGCCGAGGTCGTCGCCGCCGTCGACGAGACCGCGAAGCCGGCGAAGAAGGGCAAGAACGCCGAGGCCCAGGCGTCCGAGAGCGCTGCCGCCGAGGGCACCGAGGGCCACGAGGACGCTTCTACCCTGCCGGCCGACGAGCCCGCCGAGGGCGAGCACGCCACCGAGACCGAGGGCGAGCACGCGACCGAGGGCGAGGCGCACGGCGAGTCTGCGGGCACCATCTCCGAGGACCCCTACTCCTGCGAGTTCCCCCCGGCCGCGCTGCCCGGCGCCGAGGAAGCTCACTGATGACCTACAAGCTCGTCCTTCTGCGTCACGGCGAGAGCGAGTGGAACGCGCTCAACCTGTCCACCGGCTGGGTCGACGTCGACCTCACCGACAAGGGCCGGGCCGAGGCGGTCAACGGCGGAAAGCTGCTCGCCCAGGCCGGGATCCTTCCCGACCTGGTCCACACCAGCCTGCTGCGCCGGGCGATCAACACCGCCAACATCGCCCTCGACACCGCCGAGCGCCACTGGATCCCGGTGCGCCGCGACTGGCGTCTCAACGAGCGCCACTACGGCGCGCTCCAGGGCAAGAACAAGTCCGAGACGCTGAAGAAGTTCGGCGAGGAGCAGTTCCAGCTGTGGCGTCGTTCCTACGACGTACCGCCGCCGCCGATCGAGGCCGACTCCGAGTACTCCCAGACCGGTGACCCGCGCTACGCCGACATCGAGGTGCCCGCCACCGAGTGCCTCAAGGACGTCGTCGCCCGGATGCTGCCCTACTGGGACTCGGCCATCGTGCCCGACCTGAAGACCGGCAAGACGGTCCTGGTCACCGCCCACGGCAACAGCCTGCGCGCGCTGGTCAAGCACCTCGACAACATCTCCGAGGCCGAGATCGCGAAGCTCAACATCCCCACGGGCCAGCCGCTGATCTACGAGCTCGACGAGTCGATGAAGCCGGTCGTCGTGGGCGGCACCTACCTCGACCCCGAGGCCGCGGCCGCCGCCGCTGAGGCCGTCGCCAACCAAGGCAAGCAGTAGCAACAACAATCCCGCTGAGTCGGCTCGTCTTGACGAGCCGACTCGGCGGGATTTTCGGTCAGGTTGAGCCGACTCGGCGGGTCAGGAGTCGGTGGGCGTCTCGCCGGTCACGACGAAGACGACCCGGTTGGCGACCGTGACGGCGTGGTCGGCGATGCGCTCGTAGTAGCGACCCAGGAGGGCCACGTCGACGGCGGGCTCGACTCCGTGGGTCCAGTCCTGGCCCAGCAGCTCGGCGAAGGACTTGCGTCGCAGCTGGTCCATCTCGTCGTCGTCGGCGACCAGGTCCTGGGCAGCGGAGACATCGCGGGTGCGGAGGATCTCGCAGGTGCGCTCGACCATCTGCTGGGCGATCTCGGCCATCTTGGCGATGGTCGGCTGGGCCAGCTCGGGGACGGCCTTGTTCGGCGTACGCAGCCTGGCGATCTTGGCGACGTGGACGGAGAGATCGCCCATCCGCTCGAGGTCGGAGATCATCCGCAGCGCGGCGACCACGACGCGGAGGTCGCCGGCGACCGGCGACTGGAGGCCGAGCAGCTCGAGGGCGTTCTCTTCGATGCGCTCGCGGGCGTCGTCGATCTCGACATCCTTGTCGATCACCTGCTCGGCGAGGTCGTTGCGGGCCTCGAGGAGAGCGGTGGTGGCGTCGCGTACGGCCACCGACACCAGCTCACAGACATTGGTGAGATCGGTGAAGATGGCATCGAGGTCCTCATGGAAAGCAGCGCGCATAGACCGATCCTAGACACACCACATGTACTGATCTCCATCCCGAGTGAACCGACGGTGAACGTTCGGCGCGGAGACGTCCAGAGGTGAAGAAAGGGTGTTTGATGGGCTTACCCTGATCGTGTGGACTCGACGACGCAGGCCTTTCTTGCTGCGCTCCTCGGCGCGGTCGTCGCCGGAGCGGCGGTGCTTGCGTGGGCGATGAGCGAGCGTTCCCGCCGCCGGATCCCCGAGGTCGAGCCCCCGAAGGTTCCCTCCGAGGTGGCCGCGGTCCTCTCAGTGCTGCGCAGCAGCGCGGTCGTCGTCGATGAGCACGACACGGTGCTCAAGGCCAGCGCTCCGGCGTACGCCCTGGGCCTGGTGCGCGGCACCTCACTGGTCTCGCCCGAGCTCTCCGAGCTCGTCCACGGTGTGCGCCGTGACGGCCAGATCCGGGAGACCGAACTGGTGATCTCGCGCGCCAACGGGGCCTCGCGCCACGTCACCGCCCGTGTCGCTCCGCTGGGGACGCGCCTGGCGCTTGCCCTGGTCGAGGATCGCACCCGCGAGCGCCGCGTCGAGGCCGTACGCCGCGACTTCGTCGCCAACGTCAGCCACGAGCTCAAGACGCCGGTCGGCGCGATAAGAGTGCTCGCCGACGCGGTCACCGAGGCCTCCGACGACCCCGAGGCCGTACGCCGCTTCTCCAACCGGATGATCACCGAGTCCGAGCGCCTGACCGCGCTCGTCCAGCAGATCATCGAGCTCTCTCGGCTCCAGGGCGACGAGCCCCTGGAAGCCCCGATCGCGGTCGACGTCGACAAGGTCATCGCGGCCGCCGTCGACGCCTCGACGGTCGATGCCGACGCCAAGGGCATCCGCGTGGTCAGCGCCGGCACCGCCGGGCTGCACGTCTTCGGCAACGACGAGCAGGTCTCGACCGCGGTCACCAACCTGGTCTCCAACGCGGTCGCGTACTCCGAGCCCGGCTCGACCGTGACCGTCTCGACCCGCGCGACCGACGGCTCCGTCGAGATCTCCGTGGTCGACCAGGGCATCGGGATCCCGTCCACGGAGATCGACCGGATCTTCGAACGCTTCTACCGCGTCGACCCGGCCCGCCACCGCTCCACCGGCGGCACCGGGCTCGGCCTGTCGATCGTCAAACACGTCGCCGCTACGCATGGTGGCGAGGTCAAGGTCTGGTCGCAGGAGGGTCAGGGTTCCACCTTCACCCTCACCCTGCCCCAGCACCTACCAACTGCCGGGCAGTCCGGCACAAGCAAGGAGGAACGCCCGTGACCCGGGTACTCGTCGTCGAAGATGAAGCCAGCTACAGCGAGGCACTGTCCTACATGCTCCGCAAGGAGGGCTTCGAGGTCGCCGTCGCCGAGGACGGCACCGACGCTCTGAAGGAGTTCGACCGCAACGGGGCAGACATCGTGCTGCTCGATCTGATGCTTCCCGGCCTCTCCGGCACCGAGGTGTGCCGGCAGATCCGGGCCACCTCGTCGGTCCCGGTCATCATGGTGACAGCCAAGGACGACGAGGTCGACAAGGTCGTCGGCCTCGAGCTCGGCGCCGACGACTACGTCACCAAGCCCTATTCCCCGCGCGAGCTCGTCGCCCGGATCCGCGCCGTCCTCCGGCGCGGCACCGAGCCCGACGCCGCCCCGGCGACGCTCGAGGCCGGACCCGTCCGGATGGACGTGGAGCGCCACGTCGTGACCGTGGACGGCAACGAGCAGCGCCTCCCGCTCAAGGAGTTCGAGCTCCTGGAGATGTTCCTGCGCAACCCCGGCCGGGTGCTCACCCGCGGCCAGCTCATCGACCGCGTCTGGGGCTCCGACTACGTCGGCGACACCAAAACCCTCGACGTCCACGTCAAGCGCCTGCGCGCCAAGCTCGAGCCGGACCCGTCGGAGCCGAAGTTCCTGGTCACCGTGCGCGGACTGGGTTACAAGCTCGATCTCTGAGGCAGTTCCTTCAGCAAGGTATGCAGCCGAAGGCTCACTCCCCCAGCGGAGCTCCGCTGGGGATGTGTTCCTCGGTCGGCATACCTTGCGGGAGGTGCACGCCGCGCGGCATCACCAGTGACATCAGCGCGGCGGCGGCACACAGCGCGCCGGCGGCGTACCAGACCAGGTCATAGGACCCGGTGACGTCGCGTACGACGCCGCCGACCCAGGCGACCAGGCCGGCCCCGATCTGGTGCGAGGCGAGGACCCAGCCGAAGACGATCGGGGCGTCCTCGGGCCAGACCTCGCGGCACAGCGCGAGCGTGGGCGGCACGGTGGCGACCCAGTCGAGGCCGTAGAAGACGATGAAGAACACCATCGGCAGGTGCACCTCGGACGAGAGCAGCATCGGCAGGAAGATCAGCGAGATCCCCCGCAGTGAGTAGTAGACGCCGAGCAGCACCACCGGGTTGAAGCGGTCGGTGAGCCAGCCGGAGAAGATCGTCCCGGCGACGTCGAAGATCCCGATCACGGCGAGCAGCGAGGCGGCCGCGACGGTGGCCATCCCGTGGTCGTGCGCGGCGGGCACGAAATGGGTCCTGATCAGGCCGTTCGTGGTGATCCCGCAGATCGCGAAGGCGCCGGCGAGAAGCCAGAAGGCCTTGGTACGCATCGCCATCCCGAGCACGCGCACGGTCCGTAGCGCGGCGCCGGTTGCGGGTGCGGGCCGCGGCACGATCTTCGAGGCGCCATAGGGCGCCAGGCCGATATCCGCCGGGTAGTCGCGGAGCAGCACCAACACGAACGGGATCACCGCGGCGGCGACCAGGGCGATCGTGACCGAGGCGGCCCGCCAGCCGAGCTCCCCGATCAGCACCGCCAGCACCGGCAGGAAGATCAGCTGTCCCGAGGCGCCGCCGGCGGTCAGCAGACCGCTGACCAGGCCCTGTCGCTTGTCGAACCAGCGGGTGGTGATCGTCGCGCCGAAGGCGAGCGCCATGCAGCCGCTGCCACCGCCGACGAGGACTCCCCAGCCGAGGACGAACTGCCAGGACTGGCTCATCCAGACGGTGCCGAGGGATCCGAGAGTGATCATGGTCAGCGCGACGGCGACCACCGGACGGATCCCGAAGCGGTCCATCAGGGCGGCAGCGAACGGCGCGGTCAGGCCGTAGAGCGCGAGCTGCAGCGTGATCCCGACCCCGATCGTGCCGCGCGACCAGCCGAACTCCTCGTGCAGCGGGCCGACCAGGAGACCCGGTGCCGCGGTGAAGGCGGCGGCGCCGACGATGGTCACGAAGGCGATGGCGGCCACCCACCAGGCCGGATGGATGCGGGGGCGGCGCGCGGCTGCGCTGCCTGCAGGCGGCGGGGTCGTCGTCTGGGTCATGGGGGTGATCCTTCCGGGTTCGCGCCTTGTCGGACAGTGGCCTGATTGACATCTATCGATAAGATCCAGCCATGGGTGACGTATGGGTGGCTTCTCCGCATCGGGTCGTGGTGCTGATCCAGAACGGGTTCATCCCGTTCGAGATCGGCATCCCGCACCGGATCTTCGGCAGGGCCCGCGACAGCGAGGACCGACTGCTCTACGAAGTCGTCACCTGCACGACCGGCGGCCCCGGGCCGGTCCAGTCCGACACGGACGTCGTCGTCCTTGCGCCGCACGGACCGGAGGCGCTCGCCGACGCGGACACCGTGGTGATCCCGAAGTTCGGCCTCGACTACCCGACGGTCTCGGACGGGGTGCTGTCGGCGCCGTTGAAGGAGGCGCTCGACCTGATCCGCCCCGGCACCCGCATCATGTCGATCTGCACCGGCGCCTTCGCGCTCGCTGCCGCGGGTCTCCTCGACGGTCGTCCCGCGACCACCCACTGGTCACACACCGACGACTTCCGGGCCCTGTTTCCGCAGGTCAAGCTGGACCCCGACGTACTCTTCGTCGACGACGGCGACATCCTCACCTCCGCCGGCGTGGCCTCCGGCCTGGACCTCTGCCTGCATGTCGTACGCAGAGACCACGGCGCCGCGGTCGCCAACCGTGTCGCCCGCGTGACGGTCGTCCCGCCCCACCGCGATGGCGGGCAGGCGCAGTTCATCCGGCACCACGCACCTGCCCCCGGCGACACCGGGATCTCCGCCGCGACCGCCTGGGCCCTCGCCCACCTCGACCAGCCCCTCACCCTGGAGGCGATGGCGACCCAGGTCTCGATGTCGGTACGCACCTTCACCAGGCGGTTCCGCGACGAGACCGGCGACTCCCCCGGCCGCTGGCTCCAGCGCCAGCGCATCGAGCTCGCCCGCACCCTTCTCGAGACGACCGACCTCTCGATGGAGCAGGTCGCCGCCCGCTGCGGCCTCAACACCGCCCAGTCCCTCCGCCTCCACTTCCACGCCGCCCTCGGCATCACCCCCACCGCGTACCGCCGCACCTTCCGCGGCTGACCCCCAGCCGAGGCGTCACCCCGGTCGGCCGAGGCGTCACTCCGGTCGGCCGAATGGGCAGCGCCGTGACCTCTCGGCCGACGCCAGTGACGCTTCGGCCGACGCGGCTGACGTCTCGGCCGACGCGGCTGACGTCTCGGCTGGGGTGAGATGGCGGGATGTCGAACATCGGTGGCTGATATCCGCTCGCGCTCTTGGACGCGGATCTTTACGCTTTTATCGTGACGACGACGATTAGCCCCGCGCCCGCTGCGACCACGCCGATCTGGAAGCCACTGATTGCTTGCGGGATCACGCTGGTTCTGTGGGCATCGGCGTTCGTGGGGATCCGTCACCTGGGCGACACCGTTCCGCCGGGAAGCCTGTCGCTGGGCCGGCTCGTGGTGATGGTGGCGGCGCTCGGCGCCTACCTCGCCCTGAAGGGCGGGTTCCGGCTGCCGACCCGGAAGGAATGGCCGCTGATCGCGCTGGGCGGTGCGTCGTGGCTGGGGATCTACAACTTGGCGCTCAACGAGTCCGAGCGGCGGATCGACGCGGCGACGGCGGCGCTGATCGTGCAGGTCGGCCCGATCGTGGTGGCGCTGCTGGCGGGCCTCGTGCTCAAGGAGACGATCCACCGGTGGATCCTGATCGGCACCGGTGTCGGCTTCGCAGGGGTCGTCGTCATCGGCCGCGCCTCGGCCAACGGTGACACCGGCGACTGGATCGGCGTCGCCCTCTCGGTCGTCGCGGCGCTCACCTTCGCGGTCGGTGTCCTCACCCAGAAGAAGCTGCTGCCGACGATGAGCGCGCTGCTGCTGACGTTCTGGTACGCGATCGCCGGCCTCGTCATCTGCCTGCCCTGGTCCTTCGAGCTGGCAACCACGCTCCCCGACATCAGCGTCGGCAACATCGGCTGGATCGTCTACCTCGGCCTCTTCCCGAGCGCGCTGGCCTTCGTGACTTGGGCTTATGCCTTGTCCCACTCCGATGCCGGCAAGTTCGCGCAGTCGACGTTCCTGGTGCCGTTCATCACCGCGCTGATGGCTTGGCTGGTGCTCGACGAGGTGCCGCCCGCGCTCGCCTTCATCGGTGGCGCGATGTGCATCGCGGGTGTGCTGATCACCCGCCGCCAGCCGCGTTAGTCCTTCGGGTCTTCCCGCTCGAGCCAGCCCCGGAACGCCTCGAGGTTGGCGGTCGACTCACCGCGCAGCTTGCGCCACTCCCACTCCTTGCGGATCGAGGAGGCGAAGCCGAGCTCGAGGATCGTGTTGAAGGACTCGTCCGCGTACGTCAGGACCGAGCCGAGCAGCCGGTCGAGCTCGTCGGGTTCGACCATCGCCAGCGGCAGCCGGCCGTCGAGATAGATGTCGCCGAGCCGGTCCAGCCCGAAGGAGACCCCGTAGAGCCGCAGGTTGCGCTCGAGCAGCCAGCGGTAGACGGTCTCGTGGTTCTCGTCGGGTCGGCGGCAGACGAAGGCGTGGACGCCGAGGGCGTGCTGCCCCAGGTCGAGCCGGATCGGCGTCTGCAGCTTGCGCTCGCCCGGGAGCGAGAACGAGAAGACCACCTCGCCACCCGGCTGGGACGTCTCGTCCCAGGTCAGGTCGTTGGACTTCAGCCAACCGCGTACGACCTCTTCCTGGTCGGTCCGCGAATCGGTCATGCCGTCAGCTCCTCACGCATCAGCATCTTGGCCTCTTCATAGACCTCGAGCGTATTGCGTGCGGTGAGATCCCAGGAGAAGTCCTGGGCGTGTTCGCGGGCGCCGTCGGCCAGCGCCGACCAGCGCGAGTGGGACGCGATGGCGTTGGTGAGCGCGTCGGCCCACCGCGCCGGGTCGTGCCCATCGACCAGGAGCCCGCTGCGGCCGTGGTGCACGGCGGTGGTCAGGCCGCCGACCGCGGCGGCGACGACGGGCGTGCCGCAGGCCTGGGCCTCGACGGCGACCAGGCCGAACGACTCGTTGTAGGAGGGAACGGCGACGACGGAGGCGGCGGAGTACCACAGCGCGAGCTGGTCCTGGCGCACCGGCGGGACGAACCGGACCACGTCGGATATCCCCAGCTCAGCGGCGAGATCGACCAGTACGGTCGGGTGCTCCAGACCGGAACCGGAGGGACCGCCGACGATCGGAACGACGAGGTTGCGGCGCAGCGACGGGTCGCGCGCGAGCATGACCGCGGCTGCCCGCAGGAGTACGTCGGGAGCCTTGAGCGGCTGGATGCGACCGGCGAAGAGGAGCACATGAGCCCGGGCCGGGAGTCCGAGCGCGGCACGCGCCGCGGCCCGCCCGCGCGGACGGAAGACCCGCAGGTCGACCCCGGGATGCACGACGGCGACGCGACCTGGCTCCGCGTCGTACATGTTGATCAACTGCTTGGCCTCGAGGTCGGTGTTGGCGATCAGCATGTCGGCGGCGTCGACGACCTGCTCCTCCCCGATCACCCGGGCCTCGGGCTCGGGGCAGTCGCCCTCGGCGAGCGCCTCGTTCTTGACCTTGGCCATCGTGTGCATCGAGTGGACCAGCGGCACGCCCCAGCGGTCACGGGAGAGCGCGCCGACCTGACCCGAGAGCCAGTAGTGGGAGTGCACGGCGTCGAAGTAGCCCGGCGGGTTGGACGCCTCCGCGCGGAGCACCTCACGCGCGAACGTGCACAGCTGCCCGGGAAGATCACCCTTGGCCAGCCCCTCGAACGGACCGGCGTGGACGTGATGGACAGCGACCCCGTCGTACGCCTCCACGACCTGCGGCAGGCGCGACGAGGTCGCGCGCGTGAAGATGTCGACCGCGATGCCCTGGGTGGCCAGCCGCCGGGAGAGCTCGAGCACGTAGACGTTCATGCCACCGGCGTCGCCGGTGCCGGGCTGGTCGAGCGGAGAGGTGTGCAGACTGACCATCGCTACGCGGTGGATCATTCCTGCCCCTTTGTGTATACGCCTGTGGTCCCGTCTCTCAACACTCGAATCCCACTCATCATTCCCAGCCGCATGAACCCGCTTGAACCGTCTTCGATCGTGGGACCCGGTGAGCAAAGTCGAGCGAACGACGAGAGAATGGCTTCATGTCGTCCAAGAATGCTGTCGTCACCGGCGCCTCGAGCGGGATCGGCGCCGCCACCGCCCGCCAGCTCGCCAAGGAGGGCTACCACGTCTTCCTCGCCGCCCGCCGGGCCGACCGGATCGAGGCTCTGGCCGAGGAGATCGGTGGCACCGCGATCGCGACCGACGTCACCTCCGACGACTCCGTGGCCGCGCTCGTCGAGGCGGTCGGCGACCGTCTCGACCTGCTGGTCAACAACGCCGGCGGCGCCTTCGGCGTGGACAAGGTCGCCGAGGCCGACCTGACCAAGTGGCAGGCGATGTTCGAGGTCAACGTGATCGGCCTGACCCGCGTGACCAAGGCGCTGCTCCCCGCACTGGTCGCCTCGGGGGCCGGCGCGGTCGTCAACGTCGGCTCGATCGCCGGCCGACGCGCCTACGAGGGCGGCGCGGGCTACAACGCGGCCAAGTTCGGCACCCGTGCGGTCACCGAGGCGCTGCGCCTGGAGATCGTCGACAAGCCGGTGCGGATCATGGAGATCGCCCCGGGCATGGTCCAGACCGAGGAGTTCTCGCTCGTACGTCTCGGGGGCGACAAGGCGGCGGCCGACGCCGTCTACCAGGGCGTCGCGGAGCCGCTGGTGGCCGAGGACGTCGCCGACGCGATCGTGTGGATGGCGACCCGTCCGGCTCACGTCAACATCGACGAGCTGGTCATCAAGCCGCGGGCCCAGGCCGCCCCGCACAAGGTGCACCGCGAGGGCTGACCGCCACGACCGGGCCTCTGACCTGGTCTGGTCCAGGTCAGAGCGACGCCGAGGATTCAGTACGCGACAGCCGACGGTGTCACACTCGATGCGTGCAGACGATCGGACTCATCGGCGGCATGAGCTGGGAAAGCACCGCCGCGTACTACGAGGGACTCAACAAGGGTGTCCAGGAGCGGCTGGGCGGTCTCCACTCCGCCAAGATCGTGCTGGCCTCCGTCGACCTGGCCGAGCTGACGGCACTGCAGGAGAAGGAGTCCTGGGACCAGGTCGCCGAGATCCTGATCGCAGCGGCCCGCAGCGTGGTGGCCGGCGGCGCCGACTTCATCCTGCTGTGCACCACCACCTTCCACAAGGTCTACGACGAGGTGGCGGCCGCCGTCGACGTGCCGGTGCTGCACCTGGCCGACGAGCTGGCCGCGAAGGCCAAGGAGCTCGGCATCACCAAGGCCGGCTTCCTCGCCTCGCGCTACACCGTGGAGAACGACTTCTTCGCCCAGCGCATCTCCGACCACGGCGTCGACGTGAACCTGCCCGACACGCTCCACGTGGAGATGCTCGACTCGATCATCTACGAGGAGCTCGTCCACCGGAACGTCGTGTCCGGCTCGCGCAAGCGGGTCCTCGAGGTCGTCCACGAGCTGTGGGACGCGGGCTCCGACGGTGTGATCCTCGGCGCCTCCGAGCTGAGCCTCCTGGTGCGGCCCAGCGACGTCGACGTACCCATCCTCGACGCCATCACCGTGCACGTCGAGGCTGCGCTCGACCGCGCCCTCCCCTGAGGCCGGTCAGCTAGCTCTCGAGCAGCTCGTTGGCGACGGCGCGCAGCTCGGGACTCATGTCGCCCTCGTGCACGACGACGGTCCGGCCATCGACCTCGAACTCGTAGATGTAGCGGTCGGCACCCTTCGGCTTCGAAGGAGTGACGCCGCCTCCGACCAGGTCGCGCAGGGCAGCCACGTGGGCGGCCGAGGGCGAGAGCTCCGCGACCCCCTCCTTGGTACGTCCCAGGAAACCGCCGCTGCGGCGTACCTTCACCACGGTCTTGGCCGGCTCCTCGCCGTCGGGCCCGGGCGTCCCGGACGCCGGAGTGACCCCTACCTCGGACCAGGCGGTGGTGACCGCCTCGGCCTGGTCGCCGGCCTCGGCGATGGTGGCCGCGGCGAACCCGGCGAAGTCGGTGTCGGTGGTGACGGCACCGTTGGTCAGCGCCGCGTACCAGATCTTGCCGGCACCGTCCCACGCGTTGCCGCCGATCGCCTTGGCGGCGAGGGCGAAGGCGCGGTTGGGGATGCCGGAGTTGATGTGGACGCCGCCGTTGTCGTCGGTGCCGTCATAGATGTCGTCCATGTGGGCCGGCTGCGGGTCCTTGCCCAGGGTGGGGTCGTCGTAGGCCGTCCCCGGCTCGAGCATGTGCCGCAGCCCGACGCCATGGACCGTCTCGGTGAAGAGGCCCTCGCCGATGATCCAGTCGGCCTCGTCGGCGCTCTGGCCGAGGAGACGCTGCTTGAGGCAGGAGCCGAACACGTCCGACATCGACTCGTTGAGCGCGCCGGGCTGACCCTGGTAGACGAGCCCGGCGGAGTGCTCGGTGACCGCGTGGGAGAGCTCGTGACCGATCACGTCGACGGCCTTGGTGAACCGCTGGAAGATCTCACCGTCGCCGTCGCCGAAGACCAGCTGGGTGCCGTCCCAGAAGGCGTTGGCGTAGTCCCGGTCGTAGTGGACGGTCATCACGACCTCGATGCCCCGGTCGTCGTAGGAGTCGCGGCCGTAGACCTCCTCGAAGAGCGCCAGCGATCCGGTGATGCCGGTCGCGGCCTCGTCGACGCTCTCGTCGCCCGACTCCGGGTCACCCGCGGCGCGGACCTTCTCCCCGGGCAGGTCGGTGCCGTTGTTGGCGGTGTAGACCGTCCAGTCCCCGGCCTCCGCGGTGGTCGCGCCGGCTTCGGGGGCGGGAAGCTGGGCGAGAACCCTGGTCAGGTGCTCCGCCCGAGCGGCGCGAAATGCGTTGTCCTGGTCGAGGCGGCCGGCGTCGAGCCGCTGCATGAGATACGGGGGCACGATCTGGCAGACGTGTTTCCGAGAAGTCATGGACCTCAGCCAACCGTCATCTCCGGATGCGGGTCAAGGAGGTCACGGCGGATAAGATCAGACGTCCCGTCCCGCGCCAGAAATCGAGCCGCTTCGCACATGTCCGAGATCCTCAAGGCCAATCTCCGCAACGTCGCCATCGTTGCGCACGTCGACCACGGCAAGACCACGCTGGTCGACGCCATGCTGCGTCAGGCAGGCACTTTCACCGAGCACGAGGCCGAATCGGTCGCCGACCGGGTCATGGACTCCGGTGAGCTCGAGCGCGAGAAGGGCATCACCATCCTCGCGAAGAACACCGCCATCCACTACACCGGGCCGAGCGCGCCCGAGGGGATGACGATCAACATCATCGACACCCCCGGCCACGCCGACTTCGGTGGTGAGGTCGAGCGCGGCCTGTCGATGGTCGACGGGATCGTGCTGCTGGTGGACGCCTCCGAGGGCCCGCTCCCGCAGACCCGGTTCGTGCTGCGCAAGGCGCTCAACGCCGACATGCCCGTCGTACTCGTCGTGAACAAGGTCGACCGCAACGACGCCCGGATCTCCGAGGTGGTGGAGGAGACCTACGAGCTGTTCCTGGACCTGCTCGACGAGAGCCACAGCCAGGACGCGCTCGACTTCCCGGTCGTGTACGCCTCCGGGAAGGCCGGCATCGCCAGCCTCGAGCAGCCGGCCGACGGCTCGCTGCCCGACGGCAAGGACCTGGAGCCGCTGTTCCGGACCATCCTGGACACCATCCCCGCTCCTGAGTACGACGAGGACGCGCCCCTCCAGGCCCACGTCACCAACCTGGACGCGTCCCCCTTCCTGGGCCGGCTGGCGCTGCTCCGGATCAAGCAGGGCGTGCTGCGCAAGGGACAGCAGGTCGCCTGGATCCGCCGCGACGGGACCACGAAGAACGTCAAGGTCACCGAGCTGCTGGTCACCGAGGGTCTCGACCGCAAGCCCGGCGAGTCGGCCGGGCCGGGCGACATCGTGGCGGTGGCGGGTATCCCCGACATCACCATCGGCGAGACGCTCGCCGACCCCGAGAACCCGCAGGCGCTGCCGCTCATCCACGTCGACGAGCCCGCCATCTCGATGACCATCGGCACCAACACCTCGCCGCTGGTCGGCCGGGTCAAGGGCGCCAAGGTCACCGCGCGGCTGGTCAAGGACCGCCTCGACAGCGAGCTGGTCGGCAACGTGTCGCTGCGCATCCTGCCGACCGAGCGGCCCGACGCGTGGGAGGTCCAGGGACGCGGCGAGCTGGCGTTGGCGATCCTGGTCGAGCAGATGCGGCGGGAGGGCTACGAGCTCACCGTCGGCAAGCCCCAGGTCGTCACCCGCGAGGTCGACGGCAAGCTGCACGAGCCGATGGAGCGGCTGACCATCGACGCCCCCGAGGAGCACCTCGGCGCGATCACCGAGCTGCTCGCCCAGCGCAAGGGCCGGATGGAGCAGATGACCAACCACGGCACCGGCTGGGTGCGCATGGAGTTCCTGGTGCCGGCCCGCGGGCTGATCGGCTTCCGCACGCAGTTCCTCACCGAGACCCGTGGCACCGGTATCGCCCACCACGTCTTCGAGAGCTACGAGCCGTGGGCCGGCGAGATCCGGTCCCGCAACTCCGGCTCGCTGGTCGCCGACCGCAAGGGCAACGCCACGGCGTACGCGATGACCTCGCTGCAGGAGCGCGGCATCCTGTTCGTCGAGCCGACGACCGAGGTCTACGAGGGGATGATCGTCGGCGAGAACTCCCGCGCCGACGACATGGACGTCAACATCACCCGCGAGAAGCAGCAGACCAACATCCGGTCCGCGACGTCCGACAACTTCGAGAAGCTCATCCCGCCGAAGAAGCTCTCGCTCGAGCAGTGCCTGGAGTTCTGCCGCGAGGACGAGTGCGTCGAGATCACGCCCGAGACCGTGCGGATCCGCAAGGTCGTGCTCGACGCCAACGAGCGCGGGAAGATGGCCTCGCGGGCCCGGAAGGGCACCCGCTAGGTGTTCTGGCCGGGGAGGTTGGGCACGCGGTCGATGGGTGACTTGCCCTTGAGGCTGGTATGGCCGCGGTGGTGATTGTAGTGATGGAGCCAGCCCGGGTATGCCGCTGCGCGTTCTGCTTCTGAGAGATAGGTCCAGGCGTAGGCCCATTCCTCGAGCAGGGTTCGGTTGAACCGCTCGACCTTGCCGTTGGTCTGGGGCCGGTAGGGGCGGGTGCGCCGGTGCTTGACTCGCTTGCCGAGGGTCTTGGCCCACAGCCGGGAGCGGTAGCAGGCTCCGTTGTCGGTGAGCACCGCCTTGACGGTGATGCCGTGAGCGGCGAAGAACCTGCATGCGCGTTTCCAGAAACCGGCGGCGGTCTCCTTGCGCTCGTCGGGAAGGATCTCGGAGTAGGCCAGCCGGGAGTGGTCGTCCACGGCGTGGTGCAGGTAGACGTAGCCACGCGAGGGCGATGCGCCGGCGCGGGCCGCGCGACTCCTTCCCGCGTGTGCCCGGTTGTCCTGGGCCGTGCCTCGTCCGAACACCCGCCAGCCGCCGCCGTCGGGGATCTTGCCGAGCTTCTTGACGTCAACGTGGACCAGGTCTCCGGCCGCGGCGTGTTCGTAGCGGTTCTTGTCGCGGGAGGAGGTCTTGATCCGCGTCCCGGTGGCCGGGTCAGTCCACTTCAGCCGCGGGCAGCCGTAGCGGCGTAGGACCTGGTGGACCGTGGAGGGGTTCAAACCGAGGTGGTAGGCGATCCGGGCCGGACCCCAGCGTCGGTTCACCCGCAGCTTCACGATGCGACGCTCGGTGCGCTGCGGCAGCTGGTTCGGGCAGCGGTGGGGACGGGAGGACCGGTCGACCATCCCGGCCTTGCCCAGTTCGCGGTAGCGGCCAGCCCAACGACGCGCGGTGGTGACGCTGACCGAGAACCGTTCGGCCGCGCGGGCGTAGGACCAACCCTTGTCAACGACCAGCCGGGCCAGACGCAGTCGTCCAGCAGGAGTGAGGATGGCGTTAGCGTGGGACACGAAGACCTCCGTGGTGAGAAGTGGGTGCGTGGTAGCTCCACACCTCACCCGGAGGTCTTCGTCATGGTCCAGCCGACCCGCCGTACCTAACGTCCGTGGTCAGAACAGCTAGTCGTCGTTCCAAACCACGAGGACCTTGACCTCCCACGGCTCACCCGGACCACCACGCTCGGCGATGTGTCCGGGCGGCATCGTGGCGAGGTCAGCGATCGAACTGTTCAGGGCTACGGCG
>JALZDD010000098.1 GCA_030862715.1 Actinomycetota bacterium
GACGTACGCCGCGGCGTACACGCTCTACCAGCGGCGCCTGCGCGAGGCGAACGCGCTCGACTTCGACGACCTGATCATGGCCACCGTCCACCTCTTCCAGGCCTACCCGGAGGTCCGCGAGACCTACCGTCGCCGGTTCCGCCACGTGCTGGTCGACGAGTACCAGGACACCAATCACGCCCAGTACGCCCTCATCCACCAGCTCTGCGCCAACGACCCGGAGGACGAGGGTGGGGCCGAGCGGGTGCCGCCGTCGGAGCTGATGGTGGTCGGTGACGCCGACCAGTCGATCTACGCCTTCCGCGGCGCCAACATCCGCAACATCCTGGACTTCGAGCAGGACTTCCCCAACGCGACCACCATCCTGCTGGAGCAGAACTACCGCTCCACGCAGACGATCCTCACCGCCGCCAACGCGGTCATCAAGCACAACAAGGGTCGCAAGGAGAAGGCGCTGTGGAGCGACGCCGGCAACGGCGACCGCATCGTCGGCTACGTCGCCGACGACGAGCGCGACGAGGCCCGGTTCGTCTCCGACGAGATCGACAAGCTCGTCGACGGTGGGCTCAAGGCGGCCGACGTCGCCGTCTTCTACCGCACCAACGCCCAGTCTCGTGTCTTCGAGGAGGTGTTCATTCGCACCGGCCAGCCCTACAAGGTCGTCGGCGGTGTGCGCTTCTACGAGCGCAAAGAGGTACGCGACGCGCTGGCCTATCTGCGCACCCTGGCCAACCCCGACGACCAGGTCTCCCTCCGAAGGATCCTCAACACCCCCAAGCGGGGCATCGGCGACCGCGCCGTGGCCTGCGTCAACGCGCTCGCCGAGCGCGACGGCCTGACCTTCTGGGACGCGCTGCAGAAGGCCGAGGACGCTCCCGGCCTGGCCACTCGCAGCCTGACCAACATCAAGGCCTTCGTCGCGATGGTCGAAGAGCTGCTGCAGATGGTCGCCGCCGGCGAGCGGGCCGACGTCATCCTGGAGACTGTGCTCGACCGGTCGGGCTACCTCGCCTCGCTCGAGGAGTCCGACGATCCGCAGGACGAGACCCGCGTGGAGAACCTCGCCGAGCTCGTCGCCGTGGCCCGTGAGTTCTCCGACGACCCGGTCGCGGCCCCCAGCGCCGACCCGGCAGATGTCGACGCCGGCACGGTCGAGCCCGGACTCCGCGACTTCCTGGAGCGGGTCGCTCTGGTCGCCGACACCGACCAGATCCCTGACGACGAGGACGGCGTGGTCACCCTCATGACGCTCCACACCGCCAAGGGCCTGGAGTTCCCCGCGGTCTTCCTCACCGGCATGGAGGACGGCGTCTTCCCGCACTCCCGGGCCCTCGGTGACGGCACCGAGCTCGAGGAGGAGCGCCGCCTGGCCTACGTCGGCATCACCCGCGCCGAGAAGCGGCTCTTCATCTCGCGGGCCGTCGTCCGGTCCGCCTGGGGCGCGCCCTCGCACAACCCCGGCAGCCGTTTCCTCGACGAGCTCCCGGTCGACCTGGTCGACTGGCGGCGTACGGAGAAGGAGATGTCCTCCTGGGGCCGGCCGAACTTCGCCAACGACAGCTGGGGCGGTGGCCAGCGTCTCGGTCAGCCCACCGCCGCCGGACGCCGCAACTTCTCCTCGGCCGCGCTGCGCGCCGACGTCGCCGCCAAGTCGAAGCCGGCCCGTGAGGTGCCCTCGCTCGACCCCGGCGACCGCGTCACCCACGACTCCTTCGGCCTCGGCACCGTCGTCACCATCGAGGGCTCGGGCGACAAGCAGGTCGCGAGCATCGACTTCGGCGAGACCGGCGTCAAGCGGCTGTTGCTTCGCTACGCGCCCGTTGAGAAGCTGTGACTCGGGGCGGCTGACGGCTCACGGGGAGCTCTAGTCGCGTAGGCGGCTGTTTCCTCGTGGGTCGCCGAGTCGGCGCAACTGCACGCCTCGCTCGCTTCGCTTCGCTCCAAGGCGTGCAGATGCGCCGACTCGGCTCTGTGCGCGTCAGCTCGGGTCTACGCCGTGCTCGTTGAGGGCGGCGTCGGGGTCGACGGCGTCACCACCACCGGGGCGGACCTCCACGTGGAGGTGGTTGCCGGTGGAGTTGCCGGTCGAGCCGACGTAGCCGATGACGTCGCCGGGGGAGACTGTGTCGCCGACGGAGACGCCGTAGTCGCTCTGGTGGCAGTACCAGATCTCGGTGCCGTCATCGAGGGTGATGATTGTCCGCTCTCCGTACGCCCCGCCCCAGCCGGTCTCGGTGACCGTGCCGCGGGCGATGGCGTGGATCGGAGTGCCGTAGGGCGCGGCGAAGTCCAGGCCCGTGTGGGTGCTGGACCAGTTGGAGCCCGAGGAGCCGAAGGTGCCGGTGATGCGGTAGACGCCCGCCGCGATCGGCAGCTCCCACATGTTGGACTTGAGGAACTTGTCCTGCTTGTCGGCCTGGACGTCGACGCCCTGGAGCGCCTTCTCGCGGTCGCTCGCCGCGGTGTCGGCCTCGGAGCGCTCGTCGTTGCGGGTGACGGTCGCGGAGCGGTCACCGACGACGACCATGTCGCTGTCGCCACCGAGCGCGGTGGCTCCGACGAGGCGTACGTCATCGGCGGCGACCATCGTCGGGCCGCCGGTCAGCGCGATGCCACCGATGGCGGCGGCGAGGGCGGCGGCACCGGCGGTCAGCGGGACCGTCGGGCGGCCACCGGCTGCCGCGGCGGCGGCGCGCCGGGTGCGGGGACGGGTCGGGCCGCCGATGCCGACCATCGTGCCGGTGGTCTCGACCGCCGGGAGGTCGTGCAGCTCGGGCCGGTAGGTCGCGATCTCGCTGATGCTCGGCAGGTCGATGCTGCCCGTGTCGGCGCGGAAGTAGGTCTCGGCCTGCTGCGGGTCGCGGTTGTAGCCGTCGGCGTAGTCGTCCTGGTAGAACGCCTCGTGGGCCTGCGGCTCCTCGTAGTAGGGAGCGTCGACGGTGTAGGTCTCGGCCGGGAGGTCGATGGCCATCGAGTCGAAGTCGATCTGCTGCGGCAGCGACACCGGCGGGGCCGGGAACGAGGTCGTATCGATCTTGAACGACACCGGCGGCGCGTCGAACGCCTCCTGGAACCCGCGGGGCTCCTGGACCTCTGGCGCGTAGGCCGGAGCGGCCGGGGCCATCGGCGGAGCCGGGATCTGGCGGGCCTCGCGCACGGCGCGGATCTTGCCGGTCAGCGGCGCGAACGTGTTGGCCATCCGCAGCGGCTTCGGAGTGTGCGTCGGTTCGGGCGCCTGGAAGGTCGGCTCAGGAGCGACGGGGGCGACCGGAGCCACAGGCGCTACCGGCTCGGGAAGCACCGGCGCGGGAGCTGCAGGAGCAGCCGGAATGCCGCGCGGCGGCGTCTTGGTCGAGACCGACTTGCTCGGCGTCGCCTTGGTGGGCGCGGGCTTGTTCGGCTGGGTCAGGAACATGGTGAGCTCGGAGGTCGTCATGCCTCCGACGCCGAGGTCTTCGAGCACCTCGGGGGTCACCTTGTCCGGGTCGATGCCCATCGAGGAGAGCAGGTCGGCCAGGACCGGGTCGATCTGGGCCGCCCGGCGCTGCACGGGGACGATCGGGGTCGCCGCGGGAGGCGGCGGTGTCGGGAAAGAGGCCGGGAAGGCGGGGCCGTCACCCTCGACGAGAGCACGCAGCTCACCCGTCGAGATGCGGCCGTCGGTGGCCTCGTAGTCGCGGGGGGACCCGACGACCGGCAGCTTGCCGGTCTGCTCGAGGACCACGCGGTTGGGCCGGGCCTTGGCTACCGGCTCTTCAGGAGTCTCAGGGGCGGGGGTTGGGTTCGCGGTCCCAACGGCGGGGGACGGCGCGGCGCGCCGCTTCCCGACGTAGGAGGTCGATCCGGTCGCTCGCGGGGCAGGCCTGGAGGCAGGGCTGTCGGTCGCCGGCGCTGCGCGCCGCTTCCCAACGTAGCTGCTGCTGCTCGTGGTTGCTCCGGGGGAAGGGGTGACCGAACGCGGACTGTCACTTGTGACGTCGGCTCGGTGGTTGCCCATCAGTTCATATCTCCGCTGTTCGGGGTCAGACGGCGAGCCATGACTGTAACGGACCGGAGGGCGGGGTCAAGAAATGTGGCACGCCCGTTTCGCTGATTTCACCTTCGGCGACAGCCGAATCAGTCGCTGATCTGCGTATTTCCGCCAGATTCGAAACTCGATTGCGACTTGTTGATGTCACCCGAAACGCGTGTCTTCGGCCCATTTGCGCCTCGATACGCCGTCGAAACCCGCCGGTCCCCGGACCGCAGGCTGCGTCGTACGGGGTCAAACGGGGGTCGCTACGTAGGGCTACGGACTGTTACTCAAGGTTGCCGATTTGTTGGTATATGTCCGGTGTGTCCGGTCCCACGCCCCGCTAGTGGCATACGTCACGTCGTGTGCCCTGGGCTCGTAAGTCCGGCTCGGCGGGGTCTATGGTGCTGGACGGACACATCTGAAGACGAGGGCGTCGACCGCTGATCCATGCGGTACGGCCCCCGTACCGCAACACACAGACCAGGTGGATCAGTGGATCTCATGGAGTACCAGGCGAAGAAGCTCTTCGCCAAGCACGGCGTCGCCGTGACCGAAGGTGTCGTCGTCGAGACGGCTGAGGAAGCCAGGAAGGCCGCCGAGGAGATCGGCTTCTGCGTCGTCAAGGCGCAGGTCAAGGCCGGTGGCCGAGGCAAGGCTGGCGGCGTGAAGCTGGCCAAGACCGCGGACGAGGCGTTCGAGCACGCCTCGAACATCCTCGGCATGGAGATCAAGGGCCTGAAGGTCAACCGGGTGCTGATCACGCCGGCGACCCCGCCGGTGGAGGAGTACTACTTCTCCTTCCTGCTGGACCGGTCGAACCGGCAGTACCTCTGCATCGCGTCCGTCGAGGGTGGTGTGGAGATCGAGGAGGTCGCCAAGACCAACCCCGACGCCGTGAAGAAGATCGGCATCGACCCCGGCAAGGGTGTCGACGAGGCCAAGGCGCGCGAGATCGCGACCGAGTGTGGCTTCCCGGAGCCCGTCTTCGAGCAGGCCGTCGCGATGATCGAGAGCCTCTACAAGGTGTTCGTGGAGGAGGACGCGACGCTCGTCGAGGTCAACCCGCTGGCTCGCCTGGAGGGCGACAAGCTGGAGGCCCTGGACGGCAAGGTGTCGCTGGACGACAACGCCTCCGAGATCCGCCACGAGGACCACGAGCACTTCGTCATCCGTGACGAGGAGGACCCACTCGAGGCCAAGGCCAAGGACAAGGGCCTCAACTACGTCAAGCTCGACGGCCAGGTCGGCATCATCGGCAACGGCGCGGGTCTGGTCATGTCGACCCTCGACGTCGTCGCGTACGCCGGTGGGGCTCACGGCGGCGTGAAGCCCGCCAACTTCCTCGACATCGGTGGCGGCGCCAACGCGCAGGTCATGGCTGACGGTCTCGACGTCATCCTGAACGACGAGCAGGTCAAGTCCGTGTTCGTGAACGTCTTCGGTGGCATCACCGCGTGTGACGAGGTCGCCAAGGGCATCGTCGGCGCGCTGGACATCCTCGGCAACGAGGCCACCAAGCCGCTCGTCGTGCGTCTGGACGGCAACAACGTGGACCTGGGTCGCCAGATCCTCAGTGAGGCCAACCACCCGCTGGTCACCATCGTCGACACCATGGACGGCGGCGCCGACAAGGCCGCCGAGCTGGCCAACGCCTGAGGTCAGGAGAGAGAAACATGAGCATCTACCTCAACAAGGACAGCAAGGTCATCGTCCAGGGCATCACCGGCGGCATGGGTGCGAAGCACACCGCCCTGATGCTCGACTCGGGCGCCCAGATCGTCGGTGGCGTCAACGCCCGTAAGGCCGGCACCACGGTCACCCACAAGGACGCCCAGGGCGCCGACGTGGAGCTCCCGGTGTTCGGCACGGTCGCGGAGGCGATGAAGGAGACCGGCGCCAACGTGTCGGTGCTCTTCGTGCCGCCGGCGTTCACCAAGGACGCCGCGATCGAGGCCATCGACGCCGAGATGCCGCTGATCGTGGTCATCACCGAGGGCGTCCCGGTCCAGGACACCGCCGAGGTGTGGTCATACCTGCAGGGCAAGGCCACCCGGATGATCGGGCCGAACTGCCCCGGCATCATCACGCCGGGCGAGTCGCTGGCCGGCATCACCCCGCACACCATCACCGGCAAGGGCCCGGTCGGTCTCGTCTCCAAGTCGGGCACGCTGACCTACCAGATGATGTACGAGCTGAAGGACTTCGGCTTCTCCACCGCCATCGGCATCGGCGGTGACCCCATCATCGGCACCACCCACATCGACGCCCTCGAGGCGTTCGAGAAGGACGACGAGACCAAGGTCATCGTCATGATCGGTGAGATCGGTGGCGACGCCGAGGAGCGGGCCGCGGCCTACATCAAGGAGAACATCTCCAAGCCTGTCGTCGGCTACGTCGCCGGCTTCACGGCGCCGGAGGGTAAGACCATGGGTCACGCAGGTGCGATCGTGTCCGGCTCCGCCGGCACCGCGCAGGCGAAGAAGGAGGCCCTCGAGGCCGCCGGCGTCAAGGTCGGCAAGACCCCGTCGGAGACCGCTGCTCTCGCTCGCGAGATCCTGCAGTCCCTCTGACCTACGTCAGGACCGCCCCGCGACCGTCATGGTCGCGGGGCGGTCGTCGTCTGTGGGGGAGTTGCTCCGAATGCGCGCCCTCGAGCGTCCGCACGGATTAATGTGACGACCATGGCCAAGCGAATGGCACGTTTGATCTCGGGTGTGGTCGGTATCGGGATTTCGATCTCGATCGCGTCGTTGGGTGCCGGTTTGACGCCGGTGGCGGCATCGACTGCTCAGGCGGAGACCGCGCGGAAGACCCACACCGTCCAGCCGGGGGAGACGCTCTCCGGGATCGCCGGGAAGTACGGCGTCAAGGTCAGCGACCTCGCGACCTGGAACCAGATCGCCGACCCCGCCAAGATCCGAGCGGGGGCCAAGCTCGTGGTGAGCCCACCCGCAAAGCCGGCCGGGAAGACCTACACCGTGGCGCCCGGTGACACCTTCTCCGGTATCGCCAAGAAGTTCGGCGTCGACGTGGGCGAGCTGATGGCCTACAACGGCTACGAGGATCCCACCAAGCTGCTGGCGGGGAGCGAGATCAAGATCCCGAAGGCCAAGCCGAAGCTGAAGAAGTACCAGGTCGTCGCCGGTGACACGTTCGTCAGCATCGGCAAGAGGTTCGGCGTCACCGCGGAGGAGCTGATGGCGCACAACGGCTACGAGGATCCCACCAAGCTGCTCGCCGGCACGACGATCGAGATCCCGGCCAAGGCGGTCAAGTCCAAGCCCAAGCCGAAGCCCGGCACCGGGGAGACGGTCTACACGACCGTCGCTGGGGACACCTACGCGAGCGTGGCCAGGAGGTTCCGCATCACCGAGGAGGAGCTGCGGATCTACAACGGCTCCAGGTCACCTGACAAGCTGCCTCCCGGCTACAAGCTCTACATCCCGCCGAGCTGAGGTCAGACCGCGCGCAGGGCTCCCGAGCGGCGGCGCCGCATCGCGTCGAGCGCCTCGGCGGTGGCGTCGTCGGCCGGCATCAGCACCTGGATCTGCTGGTTGTCGGCGGCCGGAAGCTCGAGCTCCTCGACGTCGAACCGCAGCTCGCCGGCGTCGGGATGCAGCCAGCGCCAGACGCCGCCGTGGGGCGGGTCGTGGCGGGTCAGCCGGTCGGTGAACTCCGGCCCCGCCCGGTCAGACATCGCCTCGATCATCATCCGCGCGGCGACGGGGTTGGGGCCGCGGTAGAGGTTGGCGACCAGGTCGTCGGCCACCCGCGCCCAGTCGGGGAACGCCTCCCGGGCGCGCGGGTGGAGGAAGGCGTACGCGGTCAGGTTGGGCTCCGCGTGGTCGAGCATCCCGAGGGGTCGGGCGAGCAGGTCGAACGTGGACGTGTGGGCCAGCAGGTCGCCGAGCCGGTTGGTGAGCACGGCGACGCCCGGCTCGAACTGCTCCACCAGGGCGCGTGCGCCGGGGCGTACGTCACGGCCGGAGGAGAAGGGTCCGAGGCACTGGCCGCTGGAGGCCATCGCGAGGGTGCGCAGGTGCTCGTGGGCGGCGGCGTCGAAGCGCAGCGCGTCACCGATGGCCCGCAGGACCTGCGGTGAAGGATGCCGGTCGCGGCCCTGCTCGATCCGGACCAGGTATTCGACGCTGATCCCGGCCAGCGTGGCGAGCTCGGACCGCCGCAGGCCGGGGGCCCGGCGGCGTACGCCCTCGGGGAGGCCGACGCTCTCCGGCGTGGTCTGGTCGCGGCGGTCCCGGATGAACGAGCCGAGGGCTCCCGCGTTGGCTGGCATGTCGTCAAGCCTACGGCCCGGCCGGGCGGTCATGGTGGCCCTGCTGGGGCCAGCCTCGGCTCGGTCTCCCGCCGCTCGCCGATCCGCGTGAACCTGGACGGCATGACCCAACCACTACGTATCGCAGTCATCACCGCCAGCGTCCGGGAAGGCCGCGGGGGCCCGATCTTCGGCTCCTGGGTGGCCGAGCAGGCCGAGGCGTACGGCGGCCTCCAGGTCGAACTGATCGACCTTGCGGACCACGACATCCCGTTGTCCCTGCCGGCCGAGTCGCCCAAGATGGCCGGCGCGGACTATCCGCGGCCCGATGGCCAGACCGACCTCACCGACGCGCTCGACGCCGCCGAGGGCTTCATCATCGTCACCCCTGAGTACAACCACAGCTTCCCGGCCTCGCTGAAGTCGGCGCTGGACTGGCACTTCACCCAATGGCAGGCCAAGCCGGTCGCGCTGGTCTCCTACGGCGGTGACAGCGGCGGCCGGCATGCGACCCTGCATCTGGAGAATGTGCTCACCGAGCTGCACGCCCACCCGCTCCAGGCCCGTCTCTCCTTCCCGCGCTACTGGGAGCGGCTCGACGAGGACGGTCGTCCCAACGACCCGGACTCGGCCGTCTATGCCAAGGGGATGCTCGCCCAGCTGGCGTGGTGGGCCGAGGCTCTTCGGGCTGCGCGAGCGGCTTCGTCGTACCCGGAGTGAGCCAGAGCGCCCCGACAGCCGGATGGCTGCCGGGGCGCTTGCTCGGGCTGCGAAGGTCAGGCGGCGACGGTCTCCTTGACGGGCTCGTCGTCGGACAACAGGCCGGCCGCGGAGGCGGAGCGGTAGCGGTCGACGTCGAGGATGTCCTCGCGCTTGGCCACGATGGTCGGCACGAGCGCCTGTCCGGCCACGTTGACCGCGGTGCGTCCCATGTCGAGGATCGGGTCGATCGCGAGCAGCAGGCCGACGCCGGCCAGCGGCAGACCGAGGGTCGAGAGCGTGAGGGTCAGCATCACGACGGCGCCGGTGAGGCCCGCAGTGGCGGCTGAGCCGACGACGGAGACGAAGGCGATCAGCAGGTAGTCGGTGATGCCCAGGTCGATCCCGAAGATCTGGGCGACGAAGATCGCCGAGATCGCCGGGTAGATCGACGCGCAGCCGTCCATCTTGGTGGTCGAGCCCAGCGGGACGGCGAAGGAGGCGTACTCCTGTGGGACGCCGAGGTTCTTGACCGTCACCTGCTCGGTCACCGGCATGGTGCCCACCGAGGAGCGCGAGACGAAGGCGAGCTGGATCGCCGGCCAGGCGCCGCGGAAGTACGCCAGCGGATTGAGCCCGTTGACCCGCAGCAGCACCGGGTAGACGACGAACAGGACCAGTGCCAGGCCGACGTAGACGGCCACCGCGAACCAGGCCAGAGAGCTCAGCGAGTCCCAGCCGTAGGACGCGACCGCGTTGCCGATCAGGCCGAGGGTGCCGATCGGCGCCAGCCGGATGATCCACCACAGCACCTTCTGCACGATGGCGAGGAAGGAGCGGTTGAAGGCGAGGAACGGCTCGGCCTTCTCACCGGTCTTGAGCGCCGCGATGCCGATCGCGAGGGCCACCACGAGCACCTGGAGGACGTTGAAGCTCAGCGCGGTCTCCGCGAGCGGGCTCCCGCCGACCTGCTCGACGCTGGTCGACGCCTCGAGGCCGAGGAAGTTGCCGGGGATCAGGCCCTGGAGGAAGTCGAGCCACGAGGCGGATGCACCGGCCTCAGCCGCGTCGGCGGTGCTGACCGCGGTGTTGCTGCCGGGCCGGAAGAGCAGCCCCAGACCGATGCCGATGACGACCGAGATCGCCGCCGTGATCGCGAACCACAGCAGTGTCTGGCCCGCGAGCCGGGCCGCGTTGCTGACCGTACGCAGGTTGGCGATCGAGGCGATGATGGCGGTGAAGATCAGCGGTACGACGACGGCTTTGAGCAACGAGACGAACGAGTCACCGACCGTCGCCAGCGTCGTCGTCAGCCAGTTGGCCTCGTCGCCGGTCCCGGGGCCGATGGCTCGCGCGACCGCACCGAGGGCGACGCCGAGGACGAGGCCCAGGATGATCTGGACCGAGAAGGACGGGAGCGGCAACCGCCGCCTGGCGGGTGCAGTGGGAGCGGTGGACACGAGAGGGCTACTCCAAGGTTGACGCGGTTCGGGGCTCTGAACTGCCCGAACGCCCGGGCTCGGATGTGTCTTCCCTCTGTGCGCGCGTTGTGACAGGAGTCTCCCGACTCGCTGTCAGCGCAGGTCGCTGACGCCGGCGGTGACCGCCGCCTTCTCGATCGCGAGGATCCGCCCGGGCCACGAGTCGGGCTGGTCGGGTTGGTAGCACGGGTCGTCCTTGTCGCCGGTGCTCGGCGGGCACGGCCCGGCGAGCTCGGCGTAGCCGACCAGGACGAGCCGGGTCTCGTACTCCGCGACCAGCTCCGTCTCGAACCACAGGCTGTCGCCACCGTCCAGGCCCGGGTAGGTCGCCTGTGAGCGCGCCGCGCGCTTCGGTCCGGCATCGAGTTCGGCGCTGACATCGATGGGCAGCGCGGAGACGTCCGGGTCGACCCCGAGCTTGTTGGCCGGGCAGACCTCCATCCACTCCATGACCTCGTTGTACGCAGCGCCGGCGGCGTTCTCGTCGGAGAACTCCAGCACCGCCACATGGACCTGGCCGACCATGGCGCTGTCGGTGTCCCAGCGGTAGTCGGACGCGACCTTCGCCGAGGCGCCGAGCGAGGAGAGCCATTCCTTCTGGCAGGCGAGGGTCGGCACGTCGGGGGTGGGCGTGTACTGGTTCCAGCCGAGAGGGCTCTCGAAGCGGTCGAGCGCTGGGAGGGTGCTGCCGTCGATCAGGTTGGCGGCGCTGAGACCGTCCGGCGCGGGCGATCCTGTCTCCGTCGGGTCGGCGGACGGATCGCTTGGAGGCGTGGCGCCGACCATCCGGTAGGCGGCATTGACGGCGGAGGTCTGCAGGGTGGTCGGCGCCACGTAGTCCTGGACGCCACGCTTCCGGGTCATCACCAGCACCCGGTCCTCCGCGGACACGACGGCCGTCGCGGTCTCCCAGACAGCGTTCATCTCGGGGTCGTCGGGCTGGTACGTCACCACGTCGATGTCCCCGCCCGAGATGACGTCGCCCTCGACCGGGAGCGAGCCGGCCACCTCTGCTCCGTCCACTCCGGGGCACGAGCTCGCGGCGTCGGAGAGGTCGGTGCGTACCTTCTCGGCCTCGTCGGCCGAGTCGAACTCGGCGACGACGGCGTTCAGCGTGCCTGCCGCGTCCGCCATCTCCTCCCCGGGCTCCGCGATGAAGTCGCGGCGGAACGTCGACAGCGCGCCCGCGTCGCCCAGCGACTCGGTGAGGCAGTCGTTGTAGTCGCCCCCACCCTCGCCGTCGTAGGTCTGCTCCTGGACCCATGCCGGATAGGGATCCTCGGCGGCGAGATCTTCCGTGGTCGGCAGGTTGGCCCGGCTGAGATCGGAGGCCGGGGCCGAGGCGGACGCGCTGGGGGCGGCCGCGCTGTCGCTCGGTGCCGGTGCGGGGTCGATGCCCTTGTCGCCGAGTCCGGTGGAGAGGAAGATGATCGGCCCGGCGACGACGGCGGCCACGGCCGCTGCGCTTGCGGTGACCACGGCACGACGGCGGCGCCGGATCTGGTCACCCCGCCTCCGTGCCTCGGCTGCGGAGCTCATCGGCGCTCCGGGGGCATCGGCGCGGAACTGGTCCAGACGCGAGATCGGGTCACTCATCTCAGGCCTCCTTCCAGACGGCGCCGGGATTGTCCTCGGCGAGCAGCTCCGCGAGGGCGGCTCGTCCTCGAGCCAGGCGGGCTTTGATGGTGCCGGTGGGCGCACCGACCTCGGCGGCCACCTGATGGACCGGCAGATCGGCGATGTGGTGCAGGACGATGGCCTGGCGCTGCGCCTCGGGGAGCTGCCTCAGAGCCGCGACGAGAGCCACGTGGGACTCGTCGACCGCGGGCATCTCGGTGCGGGCGCCGACGGCTCTGTCGGCGGCCCTCCCGGCGTACTTCTTCCGGCGCCAGCGACCCACCGCGAGGCGGTAGGCGGTGGTCCGGACCCAGGCTTCGGGGTAGTCGACCGAGGACATCTTCCGACGATGCGCCCAAGCGCGGGCGAACGCCTCCTGGACGCACTCCGCGGCCTCGTCGAAGTCGCCGATCATGGCGTACAGCTGAGCACACAAGCGGCGGTACGACGCGTTGTACAGCGCGTCGAACTCGTCCTCGTCCATCGTTCGCCTCCCCGGCTGGCTTTCCATGACTCTTGCCCGTGCGCCAGTGTCTGCGGTGGCATGTGTGAGCGTAAAGGTCAATTGCACTGCGTCCTCATCAGGGCAGGTCCTGGAAGGCGCGGTCCACCGTGGCCTCGACCGTCTGGGCGACCCGGTTGTCCCATTCGGTGTAGTCCGAGGCCTCCTCCGGCGGGCAGGCTCTGGTCGGTGGGCAGGGGCCACCGGCCTCGGCGTGGGTGACCAGCACCAGCCGGGTCCCGAGCTGGGCGACGGTCTGGTGGTCGTACCAGGTGGCATCGCAGCCCTCGCCACCGCAGTCGCCGGCGTACTCGGCGAGCGTCTGCGCGGCTCGGTCGACCTCGGGGGTGGTGCCGATCGCGATGGACTCGACCGGCCTGGCGGTGAAGAGCTTCGCGTCGTCCATGGACGCCGGACAGGCGTCGAGCCAGCCATGGACCGTCTCGAAGGCCGCGTCGGCGTTCTCCTTCTCGGCGAACTCCAGCACCGTCACGTTGACCTTGCCGATCTGACTGCCGCCATTCTCGAGGCGGAACTCCCGGCTGACCGACTCGGCGGCCTTCAGCGACGAGAGCCAAGCGCCCTGGCAGTAGAGCGTCGGGGTCGGCTGCGGCACGACCTGCTGCCACACCGCGGACGACTCACCTTCCATCGGCAGTCCCGGCAGCGACCCGGCCGCGACGAGATGTGCGTCGCTGAGGATCGCTGCGGGCGCGGACGCCGATGAGGACGAACTCGAGGACGCTGAGCTCGACGCCGTCGCGGGTGGCGGCGATGAACCGACCAGCTGGTAGGCGGCGTCGACGGCGGAGGTCTGCAGGGTCGTCGGCGAGACGTAGTCCTGTACGCCGCGCCGCCGCGTGATCACCACGAGCCGGTCCTCGACCGCGACGACAGCGGTCGCGACCTCCCAGCGTGCGTTCATGTTCGGATCGTCGGGCTGGTACGTCACCACGTTGATGTCGCCACTGGTGACGACGCCACCCTCGACCGGGAGCGAGCCGGCGACCTCCGAGCCATCCATGGCAGCGCAGGTGCTCGCGGCGTCGGAGAGCTCCGTGCGTACCTTCTCGGCCTCGTCGGCCGAGCCGAACTCGGCGACGACCGTCTTCAGCGTCCCGGCCGAGTCCGCGTACTCCGCCCCGGACTGGGGGACGAAGTCGCGGCGGAAGGTCGCCAGCGCGCCCGAGTCGGCCAACGACGGCAGGCACTCGTTGTAGTCGCCCTTGCCCTCGCCGTCGTAGGTCTGCGCCTGGACCCACTGCGGATAGGGGTCGTCGGCGACCAGGTCGTCCTCCGTGGGGAGGTTGGCACGGGTGAGGTCCGAGGCGGGGGCCGAGGCTGATTGGCTCGGTGCCACGGTGCTCGGTGTCTGGCTCGGTGTCGGCGCCGGGGCGGGCTGCGGTTCGATGGCGCGTTCGCCGAACCCGGCGGAGAGGAAGATGATCGGTCCGGCCACGACCGCGGCCACGGCCACGGCTCCGGCGGTGACGAGCGCACGCTGGCGGCGGCGGATCTGGTCACCCCGTTGGCGTACCTCGGCTGCGGACTTCATCGGTGCTCCAGGGGTGTCGGCGCGGAACTGGTCCAGACGCGAGATCGGGTCACTCATCTCAGGCCTCCTTCCAGACGGCGCCGGGTTGTTCGTCGGCGAGCAGCTCGGCCAGTGTGGCTCGTCCTCGGGCCAGGCGGGCTTTGATGGTGCCGGTGGGGGCGCCGACCTCGGCGGCCACCTGGTGGACGGGCAGGTCGGCGATGTGGTGCAGGACGATGGCTTGGCGCTGGGCCTCGGGGAGCTTCTTGAGCGCGGCGACGAGAGCGACATGGGTCTCGTCGACGGCAGGCATCTCCGTGCGGATGCCGACGGCTCTGTCGGTGACGCGGCCTGCGTACTTCTTTCTGCGCCAGCGGCCCACGGCGAGGCGGTAGGCGGTGGTGCGGACCCAGGCTTCGGGGTAGTCGACCGAGGACATCTTCCGTCGGTGGGCCCAGGCGCGGGCGAAGGCCTCCTGGACGCATTCGGCGGCCTCGTCGGAGTCACCGATCATGGCGTAGACCTGAGCGCACACGCGGCGGTAGGACACGTTGTAGAACGCGTCGAACTCGTCCTCGTCCATCGCTTGCCTCCCAGACTGGCCGTCCCCGATCTGGCGTTACGCCAGTCTCAGAGGTTCAGATGCATGGGAGGCAGGTCCGGTTGCATCCGGGAGGAAACTGGGCTCAGATTCTGGGCTCGGATTCTGGGCTCAGAGATAGTCGAGCCGGTAGGCGGCGCGCTTGGTGAGCGCGACGAAGTCGGAGTTGCTGATGTCGGCGTCGCCGTCGGGCACGAAGCTCATCTGGGCGACGTTGGCGCCGCGCCGGATCGCGGCCATCCGGTAGTAGATCGAGGAGTTCTCGAGCTCGACCCGGATGTCCCACACCGTGATCGCGCCATCCTTGATGGACTCGGCCGCGAGCTGGGTGACGTGGCTGCCGAGCTGCTTGTCGCTGCACTTGTCCAGCCGGCCCTTGATGGCAACGTTGAACGCCTGCGCCTCCTTGGCGGAGCCGAACTTGCCGACCGTCTCGGTGAGCCCGAAGATCGGCGCGAGCTTCTTCTTCGTCTCGGGGATCACGAAGGAGCGCGTCTGGGCGCCGGAGATGCCCTTGGCGGTGAACTCGGTGTTGTCGCAGCGGGTCTGGGCGGGGTTGGTCTTGGCCGCCTTCGCCTCGGTGCCCTCCCACGGGTCACCGATCGTGCTGACCGGGGGCAGATCGGTCTCGTTGATCAGCCCGGGCGCCTTGACGGTGGCGATCGGGACGATCGTCGCCCGCGGTCGCTTGGTCTCCACGCACGCGCCCGCGCCCGGCATCGAGCAGAGATTGTGGACGGCGGTGCCGAGCATGGTCGAGGTCTTGGCCGCGGTCGTGCTGGACTTGCCCTCGGTCTTCACGGTGACCGCGGCGGTGTGGCTGCCGGTGCGCGCCACGCCGTAGGTGACCGCCCGGTTGTTCTCCCAGTCGCGGTAGGTGAAGAGGGTCGCCTGGTCGCCGATGCCGTCGACCGACTCGGTGAACATCAGCTGGTAGCGGGGCTCGGCGCAGGCTGCGTACCACCCCTGCATCTTCTTGTACGCCGCAGCAGCCGCCTTCGCGTCGACCGAGGACTCGATCGTGGTGCCGGCGGTGGTCGCCTTCGCCTTGGCGGTGAAGGTGCGCGCCAGGCTCGCCACTGGTCGCTTGTCGGCCGACGTGTCGGCCTGACAGGGAATGGTGAGGCCGGTGCCCTCGAGGTTGTCGGAGGAGATGTCGACGGCCCAGGAGCCGCCGTAGATCTTCGCGACCTCCTCCTCGGTCATCAGATCCTTGGCGGTCAGCTTCTTGCCGGGGATCTGGCTCGGCTCGACCTCGAACTCCTCGGCCGCCGACTGCATCGAGAGCGTGTTGAGCCGCGGCTCGGTCTCGGCGTCCTGGGTGACGAAGAAGCCGGTGCCGACCAGGGCGGCGATGGCCGCGGCCGCGCCGATCGTGGTGTGCACCCGGCGGCGGACGGCGCCGGCGGTGGTGATCGTCGAGGTCTTCGGCCAGGGCTGCTCGGTGAGCACGTCGACGAGCGGGTCGAAGATGGACTGCAGCTGCTCCGGAACGATCCCGAGCTCGTCGCAGATGGCGGCGTTGGCGCCCTGCAGGTCGGTCTCGGTGCGGCTGATCGGGGTGCCGACCTCGCGGGCCAGCTGGGCCAGGTCGACGCTGGTGAGGTGGCCGAGGAGGAAGACCTTGCGGTCGTGGAGCGGCAGGCCGCGCAGCGCGGAGAGTGTGTGGCGGGCCTCCGGCGCGATCGTCTGGTCGCGATGGAGCAGCGGCACCGAGTGGTTGCGGATCGCCTTGGACCAGGCGATCGGGCGGACCCAGTCCTCGCGCTCGAAGTCGTCCATCGGCTTCACCTTGCGCCAGTGGTGCCAGGTGATGACCAGCGCACCGCGCACAGCGGCCTTGGCGGCCTCCAGATCCCCGGTCAGCGACCAGGTTTGGAGAAGGAGGCGTCCACGGACGTCCTGATAGAACGCCTCGAAGGTTTCGTGGTCTGCCGTGGTCATGCCCATGTCAGCGGTCAACTGTAGGTGATTCGGTCGAATGAACGGCAATGGCCGCAGATGCACAGGCGGGTATCAACCGCTGTGACCAACCCGGTGAACGCCCCTGGCGGCGCGTCGCCGAGATCGAGACGACGCGGGTTGCGAGGATGAGTGGCGATGTCGTCCCTGCTGCCTCCTCGCACAGCTGACCGCGGGCTCTCCGTGGATGATCTCCATGATCTCCGCCATCGCCGCCCGCTGGTCGCGGTCGCCCTGCTGGGCGGAATCGGCACGGCCGCCGCCACGCTGGTGGTGTGCCTGGCGATCGGCATCCTCGGCTGGTTCATCAGCGACATGGGAGCCCACGGCGAGCCGTCGGACGCCCTGCGTGTCGCCGCGCTCGGGTGGCTGCTCGGGCACGGCTCGGGCGTCCTCGTCTCCGGGGTCGCGATCACCGTCGTCCCGCTCGGGCTGACCCTGGTCCTCGCCTGGGCGATGTGGCAGGTCGCGGTCCGGGTCGGCGACTCCGTCTCGTTGCACGGCCCGGACGTCAACGCCCTCGCCGACGGCGAGCGTGACCTGACCGTTCCGGTCGTCGCCGGCCTCTTCACGCTCGGCTATACCGGCACCGCGCTGGCCACCGCGATCATCGCCGGCACCCCGGCCACCGCGCCGAGCATCGTCGGTGTCTTCGCCTGGTCGGTCGGACTCTGCGTGGTCGTGGCCCTGCCCGCGATCGCGGTCGGCTCCGGTCGCGCGGCGCTGTGGATCACTCTGCTGCCGCGCGCCGCCGTGGACGTACTGGTGATGGTCAGGTCGATCCTGGTCTGGTGGCTCGCGGTCAGCACGCTGGTGTTCTTCGCGGCCCTCTTCGCCGACTTCACCACCTCGATCAACGTCGTCTCCCAGCTCCACCTCGACCTCGGCGGGATCATCCTCTACTCGCTGCTCGCCGTCCTGGTGCTGCCCAACGCCGTGCTCTTCTCCAGTGCGTACGCCCTCGGGCCCGGGTTCACCGTCGGTGTCGGCACCACGGTGACCCCGACTGCTGTCACCCTCGGGCCGTTGCCGATGTTCCCGATGCTCGCCGCGCTGCCCGACAACGGCGCCCCGCCCGCCTGGGTCGCCGCGGTGATGGCGCTCGGCCCGCTCACCGCCTTCATCGCGGTCTGTCGCGTGCAGCGCCACCGGCCCACCCTGCGCTGGTCGGAGGGCGCGCTCCGCGGCGTCAGCGCCGGCGTCGTCGCCGGCCTCCTCCTCGCCATCGCCTCCGGCATCGCCGGCGGCGCCGTCGGTCCCGGCCGGATGCTCGACGTCGGGCCGTACGCCGG
>JALZDD010000102.1 GCA_030862715.1 Actinomycetota bacterium
GCCATGGCCGACAAGCGGGCCGAGGAGCTCGGCATCCCCGACACCGAGGCGTCGCTGACCGCGGAGATGCTCGCCGAGGACGCCTAGGCGCAGCCTCCACGACCTGAAATCGGCCCGAGCCCCTCGACACATCGAGGGGCCCGGGCCGTTTGCTACTCGTCCGTCTTTTGGAACGATCCAACCCACTCTCCCGCTGTTCAGAGGCGCTGGGTAGTGTCGGCGTCAGCGGGTGACCCCGCGCACAATCTTTTCGACGCGAACCAGGAGTCCACGTGACAGTTCGAGTAGGCATCAACGGATTCGGCCGGATCGGCCGCAACTTCTTCCGCGCGGTGCGCGCCTCAGACCTCGACATCGAGATCGTCGGGGTGAACGACCTCAGCGACAACGCAACCCTCGCGACGCTGCTGAAGTTCGACTCGATCCTCGGCCCCCTCGACGCCGACGTGTCCGCCACCGAGGACGCGATCGTCGTCGACGGCAAGGAGATCAAGGCGTACGCAGAGCGCGATCCGGCCAACATCCCCTGGAAGGACCTCGACGTCGACGTCGTGATCGAGTCGACCGGCTTCTTCACCGACGCCAGCAAGGCCCGGGCCCACATCGACTCCGGCGGGGCGAAGAAGGTGATCATCTCCGCGCCGGCGAAGAACGAGGACGCCACCATCGTGATGGGCGTCAACGAGTCGATCTACGACCCCGAGGCCCACACGGTGATCTCCAACGCCTCGTGCACGACCAACTGCCTGGCGCCGCTGGCGAAGGCGCTCAACGACGGCGTCGGCATCAATCAGGGCCTGATGACGACCATCCACGCCTACACCGCCGACCAGAACCTTCAGGACAACATCCATAAGGACATGCGCCGCGCCCGCGCGGCCGCCCTCAACGTCGTGCCCACCTCGACCGGCGCCGCCAAGGCGATCGGTCTGGTGCTGCCGGAGTTGAAGGGCAAGCTCGACGGCTACGCCCTGCGGGTGCCGGTGCCGACCGGCTCGATCGTCGACCTCTCCTTCGAGGCCGCGCGCGAGACCTCGGTCGAGGAGATCAACGCGATCATGGAAAAGGCCGCCGACGGGAAGTACCTCGTCTACTCGACCGACCCGATCGTCTCCTCCGACATCGTCACCAACCCGGCGTCCTCGATCTTCGACGCTCCGCTGACCAAGGTGATCGGCAACCAGGTCAAGGTCGCGGCGTGGTACGACAACGAGTGGGGCTACTCCAACCGGCTCGGCGACCTGGTGGCGTACGTTGGCGCGAGCCTGTGACCCAGCGACCTGCTTCACAGGTTAGGGTCTAGCCCGTTATGTCTCTGAATCTCACGCAGCTCATCGAGCAGGGTGTCGCGGGCAAGCGAGTTCTCGTGCGCTCCGACCTCAACGTCCCGTTGGAAGGCGCGACGATCACCGACGACGGTCGTATCCGTGCCTCGGTGCCCACGATCAAGACGCTGGCGGATGCCGGCGCCAGGGTCGTGGTGGTCGCTCACCTCGGTCGGCCGAAGGGGGAGCCGGACCCGGCTTACTCGCTGGCGCCCGTGGCGACCCGCCTCGGTGAGCTGCTCGGTGCCGAGGTCGCCTTCGCGACCGACACCGTCGGCGACTCCGCCAGCTCGGTCGTCGGCGGCCTCGCCGACGGCCAGGTCGCGCTGCTGGAGAACGTACGCTTCAACGCCGGTGAGACCAGCAAGGACGACATCGAGCGGGCCACCTTCGCCGCCGAGCTCGCTGCCTTGGTCGACGCCTTCGTCTCCGACGGCTTCGGCGTGGTCCACCGCAAGCAGGCCTCCGTCTACGACGTCGCCAAGCTGCTCCCGAGCGCGCAGGGCGACCTGGTGGCCACCGAGATCGACGTGCTCAAGCGGCTCACCGAGACCCCCGAGCGGCCCTACGTGGTCGTCCTCGGCGGCTCGAAGGTCTCCGACAAGCTCGGCGTGATCGACAACCTGCTCGGCAAGGCGGACAAGCTGCTCATCGGCGGCGGCATGGTCTTCACCTTCCTCAAGGCCCAGGGCTACGAGGTCGGCCAGTCGCTGCTCGAGGAGGACCAGATCCTCACCGTGCTCGGCTACCTCGAGCGCGCCGAGGAGATCGGCGTCGAGATCCTGCTGCCGACCGACGTCGTGGTCGCCGACTCCTTCGGCGACGAGGCCTCCGCCCGCGTGGTCGCGGCCAACGCGATCCCGTCCGACTCGCTCGGGCTCGACATCGGTCCGGAGTCGGGCCAGACCTACGCCGCCGCCCTCGAAGGCGCCAAGACGGTCTTCTGGAACGGCCCCATGGGCGTCTTCGAGCAGGCCGCCTTCGCCGAGGGCACCCGCGCGGTCGCCCAAGCGCTCACCACGATCGACGGCCTCTCGGTCGTCGGGGGTGGCGACTCCGCCGCGGCGATCCGCCAGCTCGGCTTCGCCGACGACCAGTTCGGTCACATCTCGACCGGCGGCGGCGCCTCGCTCGAATACCTGGAGGGCAAGACCCTTCCGGGCATCGCCGTACTGGACGAGGCGAACGTGGTCGGAGGATTGGGCTGATGGCGGCCAAGAAGGTTGCGGGGCGCACCCCGCTCATCGCTGGCAACTGGAAGATGAACCTCAACCACCAAGAAGCGGTGGTCCTGGTCCAGAAGCTCGCCTGGACGCTCTCCGACAAGCGTCACGACTTCGCCGCCGTGGAGGTGGCGGTGTTCCCGCCCTTCACCGACATCCGTTCGGTGCAGACGCTGGTCGACGGCGACAAGATGCGCATCACCTACGGTGCCCAGAACGTCTCCACCCAGGAGTCCGGCGCCTACACCGGCGAGGTCTCGGCCTCGATGCTGGCCAAGCTCGGCTGCTCCTACGTGATCGTGGGTCACTCCGAGCGTCGTGAGCACTATGGCGAGACCGACGAGATCGTCGCGCTCAAGGCCAAGATCGCGCTCAAGCACAACATCACCCCGATCGTCTGCGTCGGCGAGGGCCTCGAGGTCCGCCAGGCCGGCAACCACCTCGACCACTGCACCGCGCAGGTCGAGGGCTCGCTGGCCGGGCTCAGCGACGCCGAGGTCGGCCAGATCGTGATCGCCTACGAACCGGTCTGGGCGATCGGCACGGGCGAGACCGCCACCGCACAGGACGCCCAAGAGGTCTGCGCCGGCATCCGGGAGCAGCTCGAGAAGAGCTATGGCGCCGAGATCGCCGGCGGCGTACGCATCCTCTACGGCGGCTCGGTGAAGCCCAACAACGTGGCCGCGCTGATGCAGGAGACCGACGTCGACGGTGCGCTGGTCGGCGGGGCGAGCCTCTCGGTCGAGGACTTCGCGGCCATCTCGCGCTACTACGACCTGCCAGTTCTCTAGGCCAGTGCTGTAGGTTTCGGGCTCTCCAGATAGGATTTCAGACGTGGAACTTCTCTTCACCATCATCCTGGTCATCGCGAGCGCGCTGATGATCCTGCTCGTGCTGCTCCACAAGGGCCGCGGTGGCGGACTCTCCGACATGTTCGGTGGCGGTGTCTCGAGCTCGCTGGGTGGATCCTCGGTCGTCGAGCGCAACCTCGACCGGCTCACCATCGGCATCGGTGTGATCTGGTTCGCCTGTGTGATCGCGCTCGGCCTGCTGATGGCCTACTGAAACATTCCCCTTCAGCGCACGCGCGATAGCGTCTAAACTCATCGACGCTGGACGGAGATTTTGCCGTCCGATCCCCCAAAGTGGCCTCTCGGGGCTGCGAACTTTAAGTTGAGAGAGGACACCGCAGCACCATGGCAGGTGGAGGGAACGCGATTCGGGGCTCCCGAGTCGGTGCTGGGCCGATGGGTGAGGCGGAGCGCGGCGAAGCTGCGCCACGGAAGGCCGTCACCTACTTCTGCACCAACGCACATCGCTCGGTCATCACCTTCGCCGTCGAGGCGACGCCGCCGGATTCCTGGGACTGCCCCAAGTGTGGTCTCCCGGCAGGTCTCGACGCGGAGAACGCGCCCCCGGCGCCGAAGATCGAGCCTTACAAGACCCACCTCGCCTACGTGAAGGAGCGCCGCTCCGACGCCGAGGCCGAGGACATCCTGGAGGAGGCAATCGCCCTCCTCCGCTCTCGCCGCAAGTCCGGCGAGATCATCTTCTGAAGCACCCACCGAGTCGGCGCATCTGCTCCAAGCAGAGGCGCCGACTCGGCGCATTTGTCCCGCTCGAGGACGGTGACTCGGCGTAACTGTCCCGGTGTCAGCTCGCCACCCTTCCGCCCCGCCGGCGGAGCGCCTGATGGTGCAGCCGTCGGATGCGTACGTCCGCGTCCCCGGTCCGTGTGAAGAGGTCGCTCTTCGTGAACGCCTCGACCAGCCACCCCTCGCGGCATGCGTCCAGCCGCCTCTCCCGATCATGTGCCTGTTGGGCAGGGGAGGAGTGCCACTCAGCCCCGTCGTACTCGACCGCGGCGAGCAGATCCTCGTTCGCCAGGTCGAGGCGTGCGACGAATTCTCCGGTCACTGTCGAGACCTCGACCTGGGGTGTCATCGGGAATCGGGCTTGGTGGCAGTGCAGACCGAGCACCGCCTCAGGTGGTGACTCGAACCGGCCGTCGGCGAGCGGGCCGATTTCACGGAGGGTGGTGACCCACCTGTGACCGCGGAACTGCTCGATTCCCGCGAGAAACTCCTCAGGCTCGTACGCTCCGAGTCGGTGCATCATCGAGACTCCGGCGATCGCCTCGTCGGGCCAGCGAACGCGACCGAGATCCCAGGCCGTACGCAATGGGGTGGTGACCCGCAGGCCACCGATCTCGTCGGTCTCGCTGTCCTTCACATCGCGTTCTCCGCTCCTGGCGATGTCGTTGCGCAGCCGGCCGTGGCCGGTTGGGCGGAAGAGCGATAGCGAGCGAAGGCTGAGGTGCTCGCAGGGGGCGAGGATCATCTCTGCCCCGAGGAGCCACCCGGCATGTCGGTCGACGACGATGCAGTCGGCCGGTGCGACAAGCCTCAAGCACGCCGCCCGGGTGGGGAGTGAGTCGCCGACTTCGGTGGCCAGATATACGCCCTTGATGGGGCGGCGCACGAGGCCTGTCTCGAGGAGCGCGCCGAGCCGCCTACGTGAGATGCCCGCTTCACGGGCCATCTTGAAGGTGAACGGCTCGGTGATCGGCAATGGGAAGGCGCTACCGAGGCTTCCGTTGAACAGCATCTCGTACATGTCCATGCCGCGAGTCTGTGGGTCTGGGTCCGGTGTTGCCACCGGGACCAGTGAGACTGTGGAAAACCCTGTGGAAGATCTGGGGCTGACGCGCCGAGTCGGCGCATCTGTGCGGGAC
>JALZDD010000108.1 GCA_030862715.1 Actinomycetota bacterium
CTTCTCGACATACGCTGGGAACAGTCCGTGGACTCCATCAGGGAGCTGCGAGATGACACCAGAAAGGCTCGATGATGAGCACGAACCCCTCTGCTGAGGAGACCGCCCCTTACGGGACCGGAGCTGCCGGCAACGCGCCGGCCAAGCCCGTACGCAAGGTGCGCACGCATCATCTTCGCGAGATGAAGCAGCGTGGCGACAAGATCACGATGCTGACCTCCTACGACATGTACACCGCCCAGATCTTCGACGAGGCCGGGGTCGACCTGCTGCTCGTTGGTGACTCGGCCTCCAACAACGTCCTCGGCAACGAGACGTCGCTTCCGGTGACCGTGGACGAGTTGCTGCCGCTGACCCGCGCGGTCTCGCGCAGCGTGAAGCGGGCGATGGTCGTCGGCGACCTGCCCTTCGGCTCCTACCAGGCCTCGCCGGAGCAGGGCTACCTGACCGCGGTGCGGTTCATGAAGGAGGCCGGCGCCCACTGCGTGAAGCTCGAGGGTGGCGCCGAGATGGCCCCGGTGATCAAGAAGCTGACCGACGGCGGCATCCCGGTCATCGCCCACATCGGCTTCACCCCGCAGTCCGAGCACGTGCTCGGTGGCTACCGCGTCCAGGGTCGCGGAGACACCTCCGACCGGATCATCGACGACGCCAAGGCCGTCCAGGAGGCCGGAGCGTTCGCCGTCGTCATGGAGATGGTCCCCGGTGAGGTCGCCGCGCAGATCTCCAAGGAGCTCGACATCCCCACGATCGGCATCGGCGCCGGCCCCGACTGCGACGGCCAGGTGCTGGTCTGGCAGGACGCGTTCGGCATGCGCAGCGGCAAGATGGCCCGCTTCGTGAAGCAGTACGCCGACGTGAAGTCGGTCCTGTCCGAGGGCGCCGAGGCGTACATCTCCGACGTCAAGGGCTCGACCTTCCCCGGCCCCGAGCACACCTTCTGAGGATCCGCGCTTGAGAAGTGGTCAATTTGGGCCGTCCGCCGGCTAGCTGCCGGGCCCAAATTGACCACTTCTCGGATCCTGCTCCCACAGCGAGCCCCGCCATAGGGCGTACCAGGCGTCCAGACGGGTCGGGTCGTAGGTCCGGCCGAGCGCCTCGTCTGCCTCCCGCAGGATCATCGCCGCGCGGAAGCGGACGTCCGGAGCCACGTAGCCGTGGCGTACGTAGCCCGCGTCCGCGAGGCGCGAGTCCCGGCGGCGGTCGCGGGCATACTGACCACGGTCGCGATGCACGGCGCCGTCGTACTCCTGCAGCGTCCTGGTTCCGGTGATCAGCAGGTCGGCCCGCGCCACGAAGCGACCGGCGTCGTCGTACAGCTCAGCCTGAGGCTGCACCGGCACCTCGCACGCCTCGTGCAGCATCCGAAGCAGCGACTCCCACGGCGACTCCGACCTGCCGTCGGCCAGAGCGAGGGCTTCGCGCAAACGCGGCCCGCCCCGGCGGCCTCGTGCCACTTCCTCGAGATCCTCGCGGGTGCAACCCTGCTCATGCAGCACGCCGTCGACGAGCACGACCAGGTCCAGCGGACCGAGGCGGGGAGCCGCGGCAAGCACGGTCTCGGCGACCGTCGCGATCCGTACTCCGTCGATTCCGTGGCTGTGCGGAGGAAGCCGGTGGCGGGTGACGTCCACCTGCGGCCGACGCACCCGCACCCCGCTCGGGACCGAGATCTGGAGAGGACGGTCCGGAGCCAGCGGCGGCAGCCAGAGCTCGTACGCTTCCGCCGCGGTCAACCCGGTGAAGACCGTGCCGTCCGGCAACTGCTCCGCCCAGGCCCGCATCCGGGCCCAGACCGCAGCCTCCTCACCGATGTCGCTCGCGAGCCGAACCCCGGACCCGAGACTCACCCAGCGGCCGCTGCGCCTGCGTGGCGCCCGGCGTGGCACTGACTTCCCCATGCGCCCCACGCTGCGACGAAGTCAGGTCTGCCGCCACCGCATTCGGCTCACCTGTGGAGAACGGTTCAGCGTCGGGCCCTGGCGGCCGCCAGCCCGACCAGGCGGGCGACCACCATGGCGACGTAGAAGAC
>JALZDD010000111.1 GCA_030862715.1 Actinomycetota bacterium
GGCCGGGTCTTGAGCGGCTTGTCCATCCCACCTCTTCCTGATCACACCAAACCAAGCATCTATCGCTCGCCTCCGCAGGAGATTGACCGAGCTTGGGGCGACGCTGTGACAATGGCCACGTCTTCGAGGTGATGCGTCCCGAGTGCACCCAGATCGACAAGTGAGGAACACCAGACGATGAAGCTCGCCACCATCCGTACGGCCGAGGGAACCCGCGCGGTCAGGCTCGACGGAGACCAGCACGTGGACCTGGGCTACGCCTCCTTGGGCGAGCTCCTCGCCGAGGAGGACTGGAGCTCTCGGGCGGTCTCGGCAGGCTCGACCACCTATCCGGTCGAGGCCGCCGACTTCGCGCCGGTCGTCCCGCAGCCCAGCAAGGTCGTCTGCGTCGGGCTCAACTACCGCAGCCACATCGAGGAGATGGGCCGCGACCTGCCCGAGTACCCGGTCCTGTTCGCGAAGTTCGCCGACACGCTCACCGGCGCGAACGACGCGGTGACCAAGCCCGCCGAGACCGAGCAGCTCGACTGGGAGTGCGAGCTGACCATCGTGATCGGCAAGACCGTGCGGCACGCGGACGAGGAGCAGGCCGCCGCCGCGATCGCCGGCTTCACCGCCGCCAACGACTACTCCGTCCGCGACTGGCAGTTCCGCACCCGCGAGTGGCTCCAGGGCAAGATGTGGGAGGCCACGACGCCCGTCGGCCCCTACCTCGTCACCCCGGACGAGCTGCCCGGAGGCGTACGTCCGGAGCTGGCCGCGCGGCTGACCGTCGACGGCGTCGAGAAGCAGAGCGCGAACACCTCCGACCTGCTCTTCGACCCGGTCGACCTGGTGCGCTACATCTCCACCATCACCACGCTGCGTCCCGGCGACCTGATCCTCACCGGCACCAACGGCGGGGTCGGGCACGCCCGCGCGCCGCAGGAGTTCCTGTGGGGCGGCGAGCGCGTCGAGATCACCATCGAGGGGATCGGCACCCTCACCAACACGATCGTGAAAGGCTGAACGCGATGTCCGTCCTGATCGGCACCACCCCGACGCGTACGTTCGACGACTCCCGCCGCTGGCTCACGGAGGGCACTGCCCTGCTGACCGGCGCCATCGACGGTCTCGACAGCTCCGCCTTCGACGGCGACTCGCAGCTGCCGGGCTGGACCCGCAAGCATCTGATCGGCCACGTCGCCGCCAACGCCGATGCCCTCGGCAACCTGATCTCCTGGGCCGAGACGGGCGTGGAGAAGCGGATGTACGCCTCCACGGAGCAGCGCAACGCCGACATCGAGGCGGCCGCGACGCGACCGGCCGAGGAGCTCCGCGCCTGGTATCACCGCGGCGCGGCACAGCTCGACAAGGCCATGGACCGGCTGACCCCCGAGCAGTGGGAGCACGAGGTGATCACCGCCCAGCTCGTCACCCGGAAGGCGAGCGACGTCCCCTGGATGCGGGCCCGTGAGGTCTTCGTCCACGCCGTCGACCTCGGCGTCGGGATCACCTTCGCCGACCTGCCCGACGACTTCCTGCTCGCGCTGGCCGACGAGATCCGTACGAAGCGGGGTCTCTCCGACGACGACCTGCTCGGTGTCGAGGGCCCGCTTCCCGAGGTGGCTGCCTGGCTCGCCGGGCGACCGCACGACCTCATGGACGCGCCGACGCTCGGGCCGTGGCTCTGATGATCAGCTCCAGCGGGCGAGCTTGTCCGGGTTCAGGACGATCCAGACGTCGGTGACCCGGCCGCCGGCGACCCGCAGGTTGGCGACGCCGCGGTGAGCGCCGTCCTCGACGAACGTGAACCCGAGACCGTCGGCGGTGGCCTCCGTCCGGATCACCCAGTCCGGCCGCTTCGTGAGTACGCCCAGCAGGAACCGCGCCACCTTCTCCGGCCCCGTGATCGGGTTGCGGGCCGCGCTGACCCTTCCACCGCCGTCGGAGCGGAGCGTGACCGACGGGTCCAGCAGCGTCACCAGCCGGCCGAGATCGCCGCCGGCGGTGGCCGAGACGAACGCGCGGACGACGTCGTCGTGCTCCGGCAGCGGGGCGACGTCGTCGCGCTGCTCGGCGACCCGGCGTCGGGCCGAGGCGGCGAGCTGCCGCACTGCTGCCGGTGAGCGGCCGACCACCCCGGCGATGTCGCCGAACGGGACGGCGAAGATGTCGTGGAGCACGAACGCGACCCGCTCGGCCGGGGTCATCGCGTCGAGCACGACGAGCAGCGCAGTGCTCACCGTGTCGTCCAGGGTCACCCGGTCGGCCGGATCCTCGGGGGCGGCGAGGAAACCCGGGCGGACCGGCTCGGGCAGCCAGGGGCCGACGTACCGCTCCCGGCGGCTGCGCGCCGACTTGAGTACGTCGAGGCAGACCCGGCTGGCCACGCGGCTCAGCCAGCCGGAGGGGTTGTCGATCGCCGCCCGCTCGTCGTCGGAGAGGCGATACCACCGCAAGTAGGTCTCCTGGACCGCGTCCTCGGCCTCCTCGACCGTGCCGAGCAGGCGGTAGGCGAGCGCGATCAGACGACGGCGCTCGACCATCACCTCGCCCAGGTCGTCCATGTCAGGCATCGTGGCATCTCCTCCGGGGTTCACCCAGTGTGACGAGCCAGACATCGCGATTGTGAGGTGGCGACCTCACATTCGCCTGCGCCGCCTCGTCAACCTGACGAGTGCCCGCGCTGTGGCGGGCCAGACCCGAAGGACACCGATGCTCGCCAACGTCAACGTGACCAAGCTGTTCCCCGGTGCGTACAAGGCTCAGATGGCCGTCGAGGAGGCGGTCGAGGAGGCCATCACCGTCGCCGGTCTCGACCGGCTCACCGTCGACCTGGTCAAGCTCCGCGCCTCCCAGATCAACGGCTGCGCCTTCTGCCTGCGGATGCACACCCAGGACGCCATCAAGAACGGCGAGACCACCGACCGTCTCGCCCTCGTCGCCGCCTGGTGGGAGTCGCAGTACTTCACCCCCGAGGAGCAGGCCGCGCTCACCATCGCCGAGCAGATCACCCGGATCGGCGACCTGCACACCGCCGCCACCCCCAAGGTGGACGTCGAGAGCATCCTCGACGCCAAGCAGATCGCCGCCCTCACCTGGGTTGCGATCTCCATCAACGCATGGAACCGGATCGCGATCTCCAGCCACTACGCGGTCGCCCCGTGATCGGGAGGGTCTGAACGAGGTAGTCCGGGACGTTTCTGCCTATTACCTGCGGGTAGACGGGCGGAAACGTCCCGGACTACTTACGGCCGCTACCGATTTCTGTCGCGGCCGGCGACAGCGGATATGGGGG
>JALZDD010000112.1 GCA_030862715.1 Actinomycetota bacterium
ACGTACGGCTCGTAGATCGCCGCGCAGGCGGCCGCATCCGCGGGCGTCGCGTGGCGGATGGTCCAGGCAGGAGGCATGTCTCCTATAGTAGTCACGTGATTGACGATAGTGACAAGTTCGGTGAGGCACTGGCGTCCAACATCAGGTCGGCGCGGGAGTCGCTCGGGATGACGGTCGCGGGGCTCGCGGAGGCGTCCGGGGTATCCCGAGCGATGATCTCGAAGATCGAGCGGGGCGAGGCACAGCCGACCGCGGTGTTGCTGACCCGGCTCTCCGGGGCGCTGGAGCTGACCCTGTCGGAGCTGATCGCGCGGGCCGAGGGGGACGCGGTGCGGGTCGCCCGGCGCTCGGAGCAGACCGAGTGGCGGGACCCCGAGACCGGCTACGTACGCCGTGCCGTCTCGCCGCCCGCGCGCGGGATCCTGGAACTGGTGGAGGTGGAGTTCCCGGCCGGTGCGTCGGTGGCCTCGCCCGCCTCGGCGTACCACTTCAAAGAGCAGCAGATCTGGGTGCTCTCGGGGCACCTGCGGTTCGTCGAGGGGGACCTCGTCCACGAGCTCGACGCGGGTGACTGCCTGCAGCTGGGGCCACCCGCCGACTGCGTCTTCGTCAACCCGACCGACGAACCCTGTCGCTACCTGGTCGTGATCGGCAAGCGGCGCGGGTGAGTCAGACCGGGTTGCCCCTGCTCCAGACCTTGTGGGTGAGCGGAACCCCGGGCCGGTAGGCCAGATGCTTGGCGGAAGGGGCGTCGAGCGCCTGCAGATCAGCCCGGCCGCCTACGCTGATCCGTCCCGTCGAGTCGTCGAGGCCGAGAGCGGTGGCTCCGCCGACCGTCGCTGCCCAGAGGGCCTCCTCGAACGTCAGGCGCTGCTGGAGGACCGCGGTGGCGACGCAGAACCCCATCGAGGTCGTGAAGGACGAGCCGGGGTTGCAGTTGGAGGCGATCGCGATCGTGGCGCCCGCGTCGACCAGCTCGCGCGCCGGGGGAAAGGGCTCGCGGGTGGAGAGGTCGCAGGCCGGAAGGAGCGTGGCGACGGTCTCCGACCCGGCGAGCGCGTCGACGTCCGTGGGGCTCAGGTGGTTGCAGTGGTCGACGCTCGTCGCGCCCATCTCGACGGCCAGCCGTACGCCGCCGGACTCGCCGAGCTGGTTGCCATGGAGCTTGACGCCGAGGCCCGCCGCGCGGCCGGCGTCGAGGATCTCGCGGGACTCCTCCACGTCGAAGGCGCCCTGCTCGCAGAAGACGTCGATGAAGGTCGCATGGGGCGCGACGGCCGCCAGCATCGGGCCGGTCACCAGGTCGATGTAGGCGCGGCGGTCCACGCCGGCGGGGACGACGTGAGCGCCGAGGTAGGTGACCACCTCGGCGTGCTCGGCGCTGATCCGGGCCAGCCGCTGCTCGGTCTCGACGTCGAGGCCGTAGCCGGTCTTGGCCTCGATCGTCGTGGTGCCGCCGCGGTAGGCCTCCTCCCGCAGCCAGCACGCCCGGGTGCGGAGGTCGTCGTCGGTGGCGGCGCGGGTGGCTTCGACGGTACGCATGATCCCGCCGGCCTCGTAGGGCCGGCCGGCCATCCGGTCGACGAACTCCTCGGCGCGGTCGCCCATCGACACCAGGTGGGTGTGGGAGTCGACCCAGCCCGGGAGCACCGCGCGACCGTCGAGGTCGTCGGCCGCGTCGGCGGCCGGGGCCCGGTCGGCGGGGCCGATCCAGGCGATGCGGCCGTCTTCGATCACCAACGCGGCGTCGTGGAGAGTGCCGTGCTCCTCAGCGTGGGTGGTCAGCTCGCCGATGTTGGTCACCAAGAGGGTCATCCGAGCTCCTTCAACGCTTCTGTGAACAGCGCGGCCGGGTCGCGACCGTCCGCCAGGCGACCGTCCTCGGCCACCACGCGCCCGCCGACCACGACGCGACGTACGTCGGTGGCGGTCGCCACCAGGGCGAGCTGGTCGAGGGCGGCTCCGGCGGTGCGTACGGAACCGGGGGCGAGCTCCACCAGGTCGGCGCAGGCTCCGATGCGGAGACCGCCCGGGAGGCCGGAGGCGGCGTAGCCGGCGCTCGTGCGGGCGGACTCGAGGTCGGCGGGGGAGAAGCGTCCGCGCTGCCGGCTGCGGAGCCGTTCGCCGGCCTCCAGACCGCGCACCTCCAGCCAGGGGTCGATCACGGCGTTCTGGTCGGAGCCGAGCGCGATCCGCACCCCGGCGTCGGCCAGCTCTCGGGCGGGTCCGATGCCGTCGCCGAGGTCGGCCTCGGTGGTCGGGCACATCACCACCCCCGCGCCGCTGGCTGCGATGAGGGCGATGTCGGCATCGGTCAGATGCGTGGCGTGGACCAGCCAGGTGCGCGGCGAGAGGGCACCGGCGTCGGCGAGGACCTGGGTCGGCGTGCGTCCGTACGCCGCCAGCGACTGCTCGTTCTCCGCTGGCTGCTCGGAGACGTGGACATGGAGCGGAACCTCGGCGGGCAGGCGCTCGGCGACGAGCGCGATGTCGTCGGGGGAGACGGCGCGGATCGAGTGGATGGCCGCGCCGACGGCGTGCGTCTGATGAAGCCGCTGCCAACGCTCGAGCCAGGCCTCGGCGGTGCCGTCGCCGAAGCGGCCCTGCTCGGGGAGGAGCGGCTTGCCCGGGGCGCTGGTCAGGTAGAGGGTGTCGAGGAGGGTCAGCCGGATGCCGACGGCGCTCGCGGCCCGGGTGAGTGCGGTGCCGAACGCGTTGGGGTCCTCGTAGGGCGTTCCATCGGGACGGTGGTGGACATAGTGGAACTCCGCGACGGTGGTCCAGCCGGTCACCAGCATCTCGGCGAAGACGGCCTCGGCCAGGCGCTCGTAGGAGTCGGGGGTGAGGCGGTCGGCGACCTCGTACATCTGCTCGCGCCAGCGCCAGAAGTCACCTCCCTGGTCGTGTGTATGGCCGCGCAGCGCGCGGTGGAACGCATGGGAGTGGGCGTTGCCGGAGCCGGCGAGCACCGTGCCGAGCCGGAGGTCGGCCGACTCCGGGCTCCCGCCCGAGGTGATCGCGGTGATCCGGCCGTCCGCGACCTCGATCACGACGTCGGTGAGCTCGCCGCCCTCGACCAGCGCCCGCTCGGCATGGATCCGGGTCATCCGCGGGGCTCGCTCGCCAGCAGCCGTACGACCTCGGTCAGCGCCCTCGCCCCGGCGCGGCAGTCCTCGTCGGTGGCGGTCTCGTACGGGGAGTGGGAGACGCCGGTGGGGTTGCGAGTGAAGAGCATCGCGGTGGGGATCTCGGCGGCCAGGATGCCGGCGTCGTGGCCGGCGCCGGTGGCGAGCACCGGGACTCCGCCCAGTGCGCCGACCAAGCGTTGTTGCAGGTCGGGATCGAAATGGACCGTGGAGACGTACGACTCCTCGGTCACCTCCAGGGTGCAACCGTGCTCCTCGGCGGCCGCGTGCGAGGCCGTCAGGATCTCCTCGAGCAGGGCTCGGGTCTGCGGGTCGGTGTCGCCGCGTACGTCGAGCCAGGCATCCACCCGGGAGGCGATGACGTTTGTGCCACCGGGGATCGGGGTGAGGCGGCCGATCGTGGCCCGGGCGGAGTCAGCCCCGTCGTGGGCCGACGCGATGCGCTGGGCGGCCAAGACCGCGGCGGCCATGGCGGCGACCGGGTCGCGCCGGTCGCGCATCCGGGTCGCGCCGGCGTGGTTGCCCTCTCCGGAGAAGACCAGCTTCCAGCGGCCGTGGGCCAGGATCGAGGAGGCCACCGCCACCGGAGCGTCCAGGTCGGCGAGGCCGATGCCCTGCTCCACGTGGAGCTCGACGAA
>JALZDD010000113.1 GCA_030862715.1 Actinomycetota bacterium
CGCCTGCACCAGGCCCCGTTCACGGATCGTCTGGTGCGGAAGTTCGGACTGTCTGTGGAGGGATGGCGAGGCGCCGCGGAACGGCGTCCGTTCAGGATGAACGGAGGCGAGAATGCTTGAGGAGATCAGGATCTCCGGACTCGGGATCATCGAGTCCTCGACCCTGGAGCTCGGACCAGGGCTGACCGTGGTGACCGGTGAGACCGGCGCGGGCAAGACCATGATCGTGACCGCGCTCGGGCTGCTGCTCGGCGGCCGCGGTGACGCCGGCTCGGTCCGCAAGGGCAAGAAGGCGGCCCGGGTCGAGGGCGTCATCGACGCCCGGTCGCTGCCCACCGTCGTCGAGGCGACCGAGGAGGCCGGGGGAGAGGTCGAGGAGGGCCGCGTCCTGGTGGCCCGCACCGTCGCCGCCGAAGGCCGAGCGAGGGCGTACGTCGGGGGAGCGACCGTCCCGGTAGCGACCCTCGGTTCGGTGACCTCGCCGCTGGTCGCGGTCCACGGCCAGTCCGACCAGCACCGGCTGCTGCAGCCGCGTGCCCAGCGCGACTCGCTCGACCGCTTCGGCGGCGACGCCGTCGCCAAGCTCATCGCGGCCTACGGCGACATCCACGCCCAGCTCCAGAAGGTCGAGCGCGAGCTCGACGAGGTCACCACCCACGCCCGTGAGCGGGCGCAGGAGGCCGACCTGCTCCGCTTCGGCCTCGGTGAGGTCGAGGAGGTCTCACCCGAGTCCGGCGAGGACGCCACCCTCGCCCAGGAGGAGGAGAAGCTCGGCTACGCCGACACGCTGCGCACCGCCGCCGAGCAGGCCCGCGAGGCGCTCTCCTCGGAGGTCGACGCCCCCGACGCGCTGGGCGCCATCTCGGCCGCGCGCCAAGCCCTCGACGGCGTACGCGACCACGACCCCGACGCCGCCTCCCTGGCCGACCGGCTCGCGGAGGTCTCCTACCTGCTCTCCGACCTCGCCGCCGACGTCGCCTCGTACGCGACCGCCATCGAGACCGACCCGGCGCGGCTGTCCGTGGTCTCCGAGCGCCGCGCGGCGCTGACCGCGCTGACCAGGAAGTACGGCGAGACCATCGACGAGGTGCTCGCCTGGGCCGAGACCGGCGCCAAGCGCCTGCTCGAGCTCGACTCCGACGACGACCGGATCGAGGAGCTCCGCGGGGAGCGTACGCGGCTGCGAGCCGACCTCGCCGAGGCCGGCCTGGCGCTGTCCGCCGCCCGCACCGACGCCGCCGGCGCCCTGTCCGAGGCGGTCAGTGACGAGCTCACCGGACTGGCCATGCCTCACGCGCGACTGGTGGTCGACGTACGCCAGAAGGAGACCGACGCGCCCGCGTCGGCGGACGAGCCGCACGCACCGCTACTGGTTGGATCGGGGCAGGTCGGCTCGGCCAAGGCCAAGCGCTGGCTGCGCTACGGCTCCAACGGCCTCGACGAGGTCGAGCTGCTCCTGGCCGCCAACACCGGCTCCGAGCCCCGCCCGCTGCACAAGGGCGCCTCCGGCGGTGAGCTCTCCCGGGTGATGCTGGCGATCGAGGTGGTCCTGGCGGCCACCAGCCCGGTCCCGACCTTCGTCTTCGACGAGGTCGACGCCGGCGTCGGCGGCACCGCCGCGGTCGAGATCGGCCGCCGCCTCGCCCATCTCGCCCGCACCGCCCAGGTCCTGGTTGTCACTCACCTGCCGCAGGTCGCCGCCTTCGCCGACCACCACGTCGCCGTCGAGAAGACCAGCGACGGAGTGGTCACCAGCTCCGGCCTCACCGTCCTCGACGACGAGTCCCGCGAACGCGAGCTCTCCCGCATGCTGGCCGGACTGACGGCCTCCGACACCGCCATCGCGCACGCCCGCGAGCTCCTCGAGGTGGCCCGCGCGGCCAAGGCCTGACCCGCCGAAACCTCAGCTCTGGCGACCCGAATCGGTCGTTGTGACGAACGACACAGCCACAACGACCGATTCGACCGCCAAACGTGCGCAATCGGCTGTCACAACGACCGACTCGCCGGATGGGAGATCCGGGGACGCGCGGTGGCGCCGGGGGAGGATTGGCGGGACATGAGACTGCCTACTCGCCAGATTCCCTCCGTACTTCCAGGCATCCGCGGCACGCTCCGCTCGGGGCGGCCGACCAGGGCGCTGATCCCGCGGCTCAAAGAGGGCGACATCGCGGTCATCGACCATGTCGACCTCGACCGCAGCACAGCGCTGGCGATCGCGGCCAAGGGCGTGATCGCCGTGGTCAACGCCCAGCCGATGGTCTCGGGCCGCTACCCGAACCGGGGCCCGCAGACGCTGGCCGACGCCGGGATCGAGCTGATCGACAAGATCGGCGAGGCAGGCCTGGAGAAGCTGGTCGACGGGCGGAAGGCCCGGATCCTCGACGGCGAGATCTTCGACGGTGAGCAGCTCCTGACCTCGGGCCGTGCGCTCGACCAGGAGTCGCTCGAGAAGGACCTCGAGGACGCCAAGCGCGGCCTGAGCTCCCATCTGGACCTCTTCACGCACAACAGCAGCGAACTGCTCAAGCGGGAGGAGGAGGTGCTGCTGCACGGCAACGGCGTACCTCCTCTGGACACGCCGCTGGCCGGCCGGCCCGTCGTGGTGGTCGCCGACCACCCCGACCTGGACCGGTTGCTCGGCGACCTCGCCGGCTTCCTGCGCGAGCAGCGCCCGGCGATCATCGCGGTGGGTCCCGCGGCGAAGAGACTGTCCAAGAAGCAGGTACGCCACGCCGTGATCGTCCTGGGTCCCGACACCGACACCTACCCCGAACCGAAGGTGCTCACCAGCGCGGCCGAGATCGTCCTCGCGCCCGGCGCCTCCGCGAGCGAGAACGCGACCGAGCTCCTCGACCGGATCGGCGTGCAGCCGAAGCGGTTCGAGTCGGCCCTCGCCCCCGAGGACGCGGCCCTGCTGGTCGCCTACGCCCAGCACCCCTCGCTGGTGGTCGGGGCCGGGCTGAGCACCACGCTGACCGACTTCCTCGAGGACCAGCGCCCGGGCCTGGCCGGCACCTACCTGACCCGGCTCGCGCTCGGCCCGACGCTGATCGACGCCTCCGCGGTCCCGGCGGTACGCCGCAAGGAGCCCCGTGGCCGTCGCCTCGTCCTCCCGGTCCTGGCCGCCGTGACGGCGCTCGCGATCGGCGTACCCGCCGGCATCTGGGCCGCCGACCACGACCTCAGCGCGATCGGCGCGGGGATCGCGAACAGAGCGGGCGACGGAGCCGCGGCGAGCCCCACCTCCGGTGAGAGCGAGACGAAGGGCGCGAAGGAGCCGCAGCAGAGCGCCGAGGCCGAGTTCGTCGCCGAGGCCGGCGACGCGCTCCTGCCCGGCAGGCTCACCGGTCAGAAGGTCGCTGTCGTCACCCTCCCCGGCGCCGACCAGAAGACGGTCGCCGCGCTCACCGGCAACATCAAGGCCGCTGGCGGCGCGACCACAGGGGTGCTCGACGTACGACCGAACCTGCTGGACCCGGACCGCAAGCAGTACGTCGACAGCCTGGCCACCCAGCTGGTCAAGCAGCTCGGCCGCGGCGACGCGGGACAGGCCACCTATCAGCGGATGGGCCAGGTGATCGGGGAGACCTACGCCGGCACGAAGCCGCCCGCAGCGTTCGACCAGCCCGCCAAGACCGCCGCTGTGGCGTTGCTCACCGGCGACCTGGTCAAGGCCCAGGGGCGCCCGACGGGACCGGCCGGCCTCGTCCTGGTCGTCCTCGGCGACGACAGCAAGGACACGACTGCGGTCGAGGGCCTGGTCGAGGGCCTCGGCGCGACCACGAAAGGCCTGGTCGTGACCGCACCCACGGGCTCCGAGGACCTCGAGACGCTCCGCGCCAACGACTGGCCGGGCTGGTTCGCGTCGGTCGACGCGATCGAGACCACCACCGGTCAGGTCGCCGCTCCGCTCGCGCTGGCTCGACAGACGAGTCAACAAGGTGGCGATTTCGGTGCGTCAGGTTTCGGTGGCCTGCTGAAGCGTTGATAGGATCGAGGCCCATGAAGTCGGCGAGCTTGACCAAGCACATTTTTGTCACCGGGGGCGTCGCCTCCTCATTGGGAAAGGGCCTGACGGCATCGTCCCTCGGCCGTCTTCTCCGTTCGCGTGGCCTGAGCGTGACCATGCAGAAGCTGGACCCGTACCTCAACGTGGACCCCGGCACCATGAACCCGTTCCAGCACGGTGAGGTCTTCGTGACCAACGACGGTGCCGAGACCGATCTCGACATCGGCCACTACGAGCGGTTCCTCGACACCGACCTGGTCGGCCACGCCAACGTGACCACCGGGCAGGTCTACTCCAACGTGATCGCCAAGGAGCGCCGTGGTGACTACCTCGGCGAGACCGTCCAGGTGATCCCGCACATCACCGACGAGATCTCCGAGCGGGTCCTGGCCATGCACGGCCCCGAGATCGACGTGGTGATCACCGAGATCGGCGGCACCGTCGGCGACATCGAGTCGCTGCCGTTCCTCGAGGCCGCCCGCCAGGTGCGCCAGCGCCTCGGCCGCGACAACGTCTTCTTCGTGCACGTCTCCCTGGTGCCCTACATCGGCCCGTCCAAGGAGCTCAAGACGAAGCCGACCCAGCACTCGGTGATGGCGCTGCGCCAGATCGGCATCCAGCCCGACGCCATCGTGTGCCGCGCCGACCGCGAGCTGCCCGAGGGCATCAAGCGCAAGATCGCGCTCATGTGCGACGTCGACGAGGACGCCGTGGTGACGGCCGCCGACGCCCCGAGCATCTACGACATCCCGAAGGTGCTCCACCGTGAGGGCCTGGACGCCTATGTCGTACGCAAGCTCGACCTGCCCTTCCGCGACGTCGACTGGGCGCTGTGGGATGACCTGCTCCGCCGGGTCCACCACCCCAAGGAAGAGCTCACCATCGGGCTGGTCGGCAAGTACATCGACCTGCCGGACGCCTACCTGAGCGTCGGCGAGGCGCTGCGCGCCGGCGGTTTCGCCAACGAGGCCAAGGTCAACATCCGCTGGATCCCCTCCGACGAGTGCGAGACCCCCGAGGGCGCCGCCAAGAACCTCCACGACGTCGACGCCGTCTGCGTCCCCGGCGGCTTCGGCATCCGTGGCCTCGAGGGCAAGCTCGGCGCGCTGACCTACACCCGCACCCACCAGATCCCCACGCTCGGCCTGTGCCTGGGCCTGCAGTGCATGGTCATCGAGTACGCCCGCAACGTGCTCGGGCTTGAGAAGGCCGACTCCACCGAGTTCGACGCCGAGACCCCCGAGCCCGTCATCGCGACGATGGAGGAGCAGAAGGCGTACGTCGAGGGCGCGGGCGACCTCGGTGGCACCATGCGCCTGGGTCTCTACCCGGCCGAGCTCAAGAAGGGCTCGATCGCGGCCGAGGTCTACGGCGAGACCTCCATCGAGGAGCGCCACCGCCACCGCTACGAGGTCAACAACGCCTACCGCGACCAGCTGGAGGACGCCGGCCTGGTCTTCTCCGGCCTCTCGCCCGACAACCAGCTCGTCGAGTACGTCGAGCTGCCCCGCGACGTACACCCCTACTACGTCTCCACCCAGGCCCACCCCGAGCTCCGCTCGCGGCCGACCCGCCCCCACCCGCTCTTCGCCGGGCTGGTAAAGGCGGCCCTCGACCGGCAGAAGGAGCAGCGGTTCCCGATCGACGAGACCAACCTGCGCCGTGAGGTCAGCGAGGTCGAGCTGCCCGAACCGGCTGACGCCTGAGGAAGACGCGGGTCTCCCACGGCTCGAGCGTCGTGCTGTCGTGCGGTCCCTCGACGTTCGCCAGGACGACGGGGGAGTCCGCGGTCGCCCGCTGTAGCCCGGGCGTGATCTCGGCGGCGTCTCCGGAGAAGTTGGCGACGACTCGAAGCTCCTCGACGTCGTGGCGCCGGGTGAACGCGAAGAGCTGCGGATCGTCCGGTTCGTCCAGGGTGAAGTCGCCGAGCGCCACCACCGGTTCGTCGTGACGTAGCCGGATCAGGTCTCGGTGGTAGGAGAACACCGAAGCGGGGTCATCCACCTGGCTCGCCGCGTTCACCTCCGGGTAGTTCGGGTTGACCGGCAGCCACGGGCGACCGGTCGTGAAGCCGGCGTTGGGAGAGGCATCCCACTGCATCGGGGTCCTGCCGTTGTCGCGGCTCCTGGCCCGCAGCGAGGCCAGGACCGCCTCCGGGTCCTCGCCCATGGCCACCGACTCCTCGTAGTAGTTGATCGACTCGATGTCGGCGAACTGCTCGATCGAGGTGAAGGGGAAGTTCGACATCCCGAGCTCCTGGCCCTGGTAGATGTACGGCGTCCCGCGCTGCAGGTGGAGGACGGTGGCCAGGAGCTTCGCCGACCGTTCGCGGAACTCGCCGTCGTCACCGAACCGTGAGACCACGCGCGGCCGATCGTGGTTGTCCCAGTACAGGCTGTTCCAGCCGACGTCGGCCAACCCCTCTTGCCAGGCGGCGAGGGACCCGCGCAGCAGGCGCATGTCGAAGGGAAGTACGTCCCACTTCGATGCTCCGCGGTCGATCTGCAGGTGCTCCAGCTGGAAGACCATGTCCAGCTCCTGGCGCTCCTGGGCGGTGTACCTGCGGGCCTCGTCGATGGAGACGTCGAGGGTCTCGCCGACGAGGAGCAACGGTCGCTCGACGCCGGCGAAGACCTCGCGGTGCATCTCGGCGAGGTACTCGTGGATCCGAGGTCCGTCGACCACCTGCCGGCCGAGCGTGGCGAAGCGCTCACCCGGCCGAACCTTCCCGTCGGGAAGCGCGGGATCCTTGGAGATCAGGTTGATCACGTCCATCCGGAACCCGTCGATGTCGCGATCGAGCCACCAGCGCATCATGTCGTAGACGGCATGCCTGACCTCCGGGTTCTCCCAGTTCAGGTCCGGCTGCTTCTTCGAGAACAGGTGCATGTAGTAGTCACCGCTCTCCTCGTCGTACTCCCACGCCGGGCCTGAGAAGAAGGAGCCCCAGTTGTTGGGCTCCGACCCGGGCTCACTGGGAACGGTCCCGTCGCGAGGCGGCCGCCACCAGTACCAGTCCCGCTTTGGGCTGTCGGGTCCGGAGCGGGACTCGATGAACCAAGGGTGCTCGTCGGAGGTGTGGTTCACGACCAGGTCCATCACCAGCTTGATCCCGCGGGTGTGCAGCTCCTTCACGAGCGCATCCAGGTCCGCCAAGGATCCGAACACCGGGTCGACGTCGTGATAGTCGCTGATGTCGTAGCCGTTGTCGTCCATGGGGGAGGGATAGACCGGCGAGATCCAGACCACGTCCACACCCAGCTTCTCGAGGTGGTCGAGATGCT
>JALZDD010000131.1 GCA_030862715.1 Actinomycetota bacterium
GCCACGCAGGTGCTGGCCGACCAAGGTGCCGACGTCATCCTGGTCGAGGCGCCGGGTGGTGACACGAATCGCGTCATGGGTCCAGGCCCGCATCGGGAACTCTCGGGCATCGCGCTGAATCTCCTGCGCAACAAGCGGTCGATCGACGTCGACCTCAAGTCGGCCGAGGGTCGTCAGACGATCGCGTCCCTCGTTCCCCAGTGCGACGTGGTCGTCGCGACCATGCGACCACAGGTTCTCGTGCGGCTCGGCCTGGATTACGACTCGCTCCGCAAGCTCCGCCCGGATCTGATCTACTGCCAAGCACAGGGTTTCCCGCTCGCGAGCGAGCGAGCCGGCGAGCCGGCGTACGACGACATCATCCAGGTCGCCAGCGGTGTTGCTGACATGGTCGAGCGGGTGACCGGCACTTCGGCGCTGCTGCCGACAATCTTCGCCGACAAGGTGTGCGGATTGGTCATGGCGCAGGCAATCACGGCCGCTCTCGTGCACCGTGAGCGCACCGGTGAGGGCCAGCACGTTGAGGTCCCCATGCAACAGGCGACGGCCGCCTTCATGCTCGTCGAGCACGGGAGCGGCGCTATTTCGGAGCCGCCGGTCAACGAGCCCGGTCGCCCTGCGGTCGGCTACCCGCGCGTCCTCAGCCCGGAACGGCGCCCGCATCCGACCAAGGACGGACAGGTCCACCTGTTTCCCTACCTCCCACGCCACTACGCGCAGCTCTTCGCGGTGGCCGGGTTCGAGAACGCCGATAGTGATCCGAGGTACGTCGACCAGCGCGCGACGATCCTGCACTCCGACTCGCTGTACCGCGACGTCCGCAAGGTCGGCCCGACCCGGACGACGGAGGAATGGTTGACCTTCTGCAGGGAGGAGGGCATCCCCGCCACGCGGGTCGCGACCTTGCAGGACCTCGTTGACGATCTGGACGTCGTCGATCATCCGGCTGCGGGCCGCTACCGCGTCGTGCCCCAGATGGCGAACTTCAGCGCCACCCCGGGCGGAGTTCGGCGTCACGCTCCCCTCATCGGTGAGCACACGGAGGAGGTCATATCCGAGCTGATTGGTCCTGCCCGGGCGCACCCCGCCGGCGTTGCCGACGCCCACGTCGCTGCTGCACAGGGCCTGGCATGAGGCTGGACGCGACCGAGCTGACCGCTGACGAGCGCGTCCTCCAGCAAGACGTCCATGACTGGCTGGACGAGCGTTTGCCTCTCGGCAAGTACGAGCCGGGTCTCGGCATGGCGGGAGCTATCGACCCCGACTTCTCGCGGGACCTAGGGGCGCGCGGTTGGCTGGGAATGTCGTTGCCCACCGAGTACGGCGGCCACGGCCGCACCGCGGTCGATCGTCTGGTCGTCGTCGAGGCGCTGCTCGCGCGCGGGGCGCCGGTCGGCTACCACTGGATCGGCGATCGCCAGATGGGCCCTGGCATCGTCGCCAACGGGACCGAACAGCTCAAGAAGGAGCTCCTGCCCGGCATCGCAAGCGGCGAGCTGTCCTTCTCTATAGGCATGAGCGAGCCCGATGCTGGCTCGGACCTCGCGTCAGTGAGAACGCGCGCCGACCGCGCGGACGGAGGATGGCTGGTCAACGGAGCCAAGATCTGGACGACCAACGCGCACGCGGCCACACACATCCTTGCCCTCTTCAGAACGTCCGATGACCGCCACGGTGGGCTGACGCAGTTCGTCGTCGATCGGCACGCACCCGGCCTGACCGTTTCGCCGATCGAGTTCATCGACGGGTCCCGCGACTTTTGCGAGCTCTCGTTCGTCGACGTCTTCGTGCCGGACGAGCGCCGTCTCGGCGAGGTCGGGGCCGGATGGTCGCAGAACACTTCGGAGCTCGCCCTTGAGCGCGGCGGTGTCGATCGGTGGATGTCGACGATGTCGCTTCTCGAGCAGTGGGCACACCGTGAGCAGGGGAACGTCGGATCCCGCGCCGATGCCGACCTCGGCCGCATCCTGGCTCGCTGTTGGGCCTTGCGTGGCATGTCCCTCGCGGTGGCGCGGATGGTCGATGACGGCCAGTCGCCCGTCACCGAAGCCGCCCTGGTCAAGGAGATGGCCACCCGCTTCGAGCAGGAATGCGTCGACATCATGGTCCGCCACCTCGGTCACCCGCCGCGTCCTGATGCCGAGGACTCCTATGAGCGACTGCTGAGCACTGCGGTGCAGGTGGCGCCCTCGTGGACGATCCGCGGCGGCACCACGGAGATTCTTCGATCGGTCATCTCGAAGGGACTGAGGTCGGCGTGACGGGAATTTTGAAGGCGGACGAGGAACTAGAGGAACTGCTCGCTGACTTCTTCGGTAACGAGGTCAGTGCGGAGTTGGTCGACGAAACCGAGCGGTCGGGGGAGTGGCCGGCCAATCTCTGGGCCAGTGCCGCTGCGGCTCAGCTTCAACTCGTTGGCATCGACGAGGAACGCGGTGGCGTAGGCGGTTCCCTGGCCGACGTGGCAGCGATCGTGCGTCGTGCGGCGGCTAACTGTGCCCCTCTGCCCTTAGCCGAGAACCATCTGGCGCGGTACCTCATGGCCGCCGCTGGTTTCGTGCCTCCCGACGGCGTGATCGCCGTAGCGGGGCTGGGGCCGGAAGCGGCCCCAACCGTGATCAACGGTCGTATCAGTGGCAGCCTCGGTCCCGTCCCGTGGGCAGACAGTGCGACCACGATCGCCTTGCTGACTCGCGACCATGTGGGAACGGCTGTTGTCGCCCTCGTCGCTCCGAGCGCCTGCACGACGGTGCCGTCTCGCGACATTGGTGGTTTGCCGAGCCCACGCGTGCTGCTCGACCACGTCCCAGTGGACGTGGCGCCCCTCTCGGCGGGGACAGACCTAGGCGATGTCCTCCTTCGTGCGGAGGTCCTCCGGTGCGCCGCGATGGCTGGACTTCTAGGGAGGCTCCTCGAACTCACCAACGAGTACGTCGGCACCCGGCATCAATTCGGCAAGCCGATCGGTGCCTTCCAGTCGGTCCAGGTCCACGTGGTCACGCTTGCCCAGGCTGCAGCCATGTCGGAGGTCTGCGTCGATCGGGCGGTTTCCGCCGTTGTAGCTGGTGCGGGTGCTGTGGAGGTCGCTGCGACGGCGCTTGTCGTCGACGACCACGCCGCGCTCGCGGTCGCCGCGGCTCATCAGGCTCACGGTGCCATTGGGATGACCCGGGAGTACCCGCTGCAATTGGTCACCCGTCGCCTCCAGGCTCTGCGCCAGGGGCGCACGCCCACCATCGACGTCGCCGAGCGACTCGGGATGATCGCGCGCGGAGCTCCGTCCTTCTCGCGGCTCGTCGCCCGTCACCCAGAGGAAGAGATCAACTACGCATGAGCGACTTCGTCTCCATCACCCATGACGAGCACGTGGCGATCGTCGAGGTTCATCGCCCCCCGGCGAACTACTTCGACGTCGACGTCCTGACCTCGCTGGCCGACATCGGTTCCCAGCTCGCCGAGGACGCTCGAACCCGGGCCATCGTCCTGTGTTCGGAGGGCAAGCACTTCTGCGCCGGAGCGAACTTCTCCAGTGGCGGTCTTGGCGACGAGCGGGTTGCCGAGTCGCGTCGCATCTACGGTGCGGCCCAGCGGATGTTCACGATCGGGGTACCGGTTGTTGCCGCAGTCCAGGGCTCTGCCGTCGGGGGTGGGCTCGGGCTGGCCTGTTCGGCCGACTTCCGAGTCGCCGCACCGTCCAGCCGCTTCCACGCGAACTTCTCCTCCCTCGGCTTTCACCAGGGATTCGGCCTCAGCGTTTCCCTGCCGCGCATCGTCGGTGAGCAGGCAGCCTCGAGACTCCTGTTGATGTCCGAGCGACTGACCGGAGACCAGGCCGCAGCCATCGGTCTCGCCGATGTCGTCGTGCCGGACGCCGATGACTCGAACGCCGCGGTCCGACAGGGTGCATTGTCGCTGGCTCGGACAATCGCCCAGCGTGCGCCGCTGGCGGTCTCGTCCATCCGTACGACCATGCGCGGCGATCTCGCGGAGCGGGTCCGAGACGTTCTCGAGCATGAGATCGCCGAGCAGGCCCGGCTCTGGCAGACGGCCGACTGTTCCGAGGGGATCGCTGCGAACCTCGAACGGCGAGTCGCGGTCTTCGCTGCCCGCTGAAGGTGCGTAGCGCAGTTAACATGCAGTTCTGTACGCATTGAACTATGCAAAGCCGTGCCCTGCGCCTAGGTTGGTGCAACACCAATGGTTCAGGACGGGAAAGGGCGATCATGCCGTTCATCGAGGTCGTGATACTTGAGAGCAGGAGCGACGCCGACAAGCGTCGTCTCGTTGAGCCGATCACGTTGGCGACCCACCAGGCTCTCGACCTTCCTCTGTCAGGAATCCGTGCCTGGATCACGGAAGTTCCGCGGGAATCGTTCCTCGCGGGGGAGTCGATGAGCGCCGCCGTGGCGTCATTGGCCGCAGATGCGCCTGTCGGGGAAAGGCTGAGGAATGGCTAGCGAAGATCACGGGACCGGGGCGGCCGAGGCGGCCGCTGAGTCGATCCGAGAGATGATCCGTCGGCGGGAACTGCTGCCAGGCGAGCCGGTTCGGCAGCAGGACATGGCCGAGCGGCTAGAGGTCAGTCGGGTGCCGATCCGCGAGGCACTGAATTCCTTGCAAAAGGAAGGCCTCCTCCGGCACGTGCGGAATCGCGGCTACTTCGTCGCGAAGCTCAGTTCCGCCCAGCTGGGACAGATCTATCTGATGCGCGAGCTGCTGGAAACCGCGCTGCTCAGCGAAATCGTGTGGCCGGATGACGACGCGATCGACGCCCTCGCTGCCATCAACTCCGAGCTCGCCAGCGCTGCGGAGAAAGAACAGCCCGGACGTGTTGCTACCCTCAACCGAGAGTTCCACGAGGCCATCTTCAGTCTGTCGCCACTGGATCTCATTCACATCGAGGTCAATCGTCTGTGGCAGATGTCCGACTCCTATCGGGCCTTCTATCTCGCCGGTCCCTCGCGACATCACACGGCCGTGGAGCACGACGGGATCATCGAAGCTCTGCGTGCTCGCGACCGCGACCTGCTCGTCGGGCGACTCAACGAGCACCGAGCGAGGGCTCGAAACGAGGTCGGCGCGATGCTCGGAGGCCCTGCGGTTGCGCCGGCCGCGGCGGGTCGTGTCGGGTCGGCGAACTGAAGTGTCGTAGCGCCTTTAGCGGGCATCGGCCTGCCGTTCCAGGAGACCGCTGCTCGCATCCTTGGCCTCGGCGTCACGGCATCACCCCATCCACCGGATCGTCACGGACAACGGGGCCTGCTACCGCTCCGGCGACTTCGCGCGGATCGCCGGCCCACGCACGCGACATCAGAGAACCAAGCCATACACCCCACGCCGCACGGGAAAGTAGAGCGCTACCAGCGAATCCGGGCCGAGGAACTGCTCTACGCCCGAGAGTTCACCAGCGAAGACGCCCGCTCCTCTGCCATCGCGGTCTGGAACATCCACTACAACTGCCGCCGCCCGCCGGTGCAGCTCGTGGACGGCCGCCAGCATCCAGACTCCGGGTCGGCGTCACCAACGTCCAGCCCTCATTCAACTAGTCACCTGACCCGACCCGGTCTCAGCGGACGCCGGTTCACGGACCTAACAGCGATAACAACCGCAAGCCAGGCAAGGTCGCCGTCCGCTGGTCTGGGCATATGGTGCCTGTGGACCTGAAGAAGGCCGGCAGGATCCCCGATGGCGGCGGCTGGCGCATGCATGGTCGTGACAGTGCCCGGGCCAAGGCCGTAGGTGGTGCCAAGTCGGCTGGCGCGCGGCGCGGGTACACCTACCTGCACTCGGCAATCGACGGCGTCTCCCGACTCTCTTGCATCGAGCCGCTCTGCGACGAAAGGGGAGCGATCACGGCAGCATTCCTGGCCCGCGCCAAGGGTCTGGTTCGCCGCCCACGATATCAGCAAGTGGACTTCGGGCAGCTTCTGGTAGTCGAAGACCTTGGAGTAAACCTCGGCCCATGCGCGTACCGCCTACTGAAAGCACCTGTCCGGTCAACGTGCACTCTGCGCTGGCCAGCCATGCGACTGCCTTGGCAACGTGGTCGCTCGAGAACCGTGTACTCCATCGATTGAAGACTCGTCGTTCGCCCGTGTTGGCGATCGGGTTGAGGACGT
>JALZDD010000567.1 GCA_030862715.1 Actinomycetota bacterium
CCGCGGCGCCGAGTCGCAGGCCGACTCCATCAAGGCTGCGCGCTCGGCTCGCTCCGTGCGCGACGAGGCTCACGCCGCCGAGATCAAGGGCAAGCTCGAGGCCAACACGGTCAACGTGAAGGTCCGCGCCGGCAAGGACGGCCGCCTCTACGGTGCCGTCACCGCCGCCGACATCGCCGCCGCGGTCTCCGAGACCACTGGCGAGTCGATCGACAAGCGCACGATCGCGCTGGGCAACCCGATCAAGGCGCTCGGTGCTCACGAGGTCTCCGTCAAGCTCCACGACGAGGTGTCCGCCAAGCTGGCCCTCAACGTGGTCCCCGCTTGATCTAGGGATTCACTCGGGCCCGCCTCCTCCGGGAGGCGGGCCTGTTCGTTTTCAGAACTTGTTCGCGATCTCAGTCAGTTTGGCCACGTAGGCAGGCCAGTCGTACTCCGAAGGGACGTTGTCGCCCGGCTTGCGCCAGCCGACCGCGCCGTCGGCCTCTTCGCGGAGGATGTCGGCCTGTCCGCCGTGGCCGGCGAGGTCGGCGAAGAGGTGCACCAGCATCTGGTGCAGGGTGACTTCCTCGTTGCCCCAGTGCGGGACATGGCCGATGGCGTCCAGCGGCAGCGCCTCGATCGTCTCGTCACCGTGGGCGATGACCCGGCGGTAGAGGTCGATGATGCCCTCCATCGTCTCGTCCGCGGTGGCGTACCAGTCCGCCTGCGGGTCGACATCGAACTGCTCGTCCGAGATCAGCTCCTCGGGATGCGGGAAAGGACGCCCGAACGTCGCCCCGAGATAGACGGCCTCAACCCCGGTGATGTGCTTGATGATGCCGAGAAGGTTGGTGCCGGTCGGCGTACGCGGCATCCGCGCCTCCCGCTCCGAGAGACCCTCGACCTTAGAGATCAGCGCCTCGCGGCGAGCGTCGATGTACGACTTCAACGTGGTCTTCGGATCAGTTGCCATGAGAAGACCTTGGCGTGCGGCCGGGCTGGGCACAAGTGAGTATGTGGGACCTTGTTCCGCTGCGGATCGCCGGCTGGCTCAGGCGCCGGTGACCAGCCAGCGGTCGCTTCGCGCACGGAGCGTCAGCACCACGAAGCGGGCGCCCATGAAGCCGACCGCGAAGGTGATCCACACCCACACCAGCCCACCGCCGAGAGCGACGGCCAGCGCCACGAGCGGGACGTAGGCGACGAGGGTCCAGACCCCGCCCCAGGCCAGGTAGCGACCATCGCCGGCGCCGATGAGCACGCCGTCGAGCACGAAGACCACACCCGCGATCGGCTGCGCGATCGCCGCCACGATCACCACCGGCACCAACAGCTCCCGCACCGCCTCGTCCTCGGTGAAGAGCGCGCCGAGGAACGGTGAGAGAGAAGCCAGGAGTACGCCGGCAGCGACTCCGATCACGACACCCCACCACACCATCCGGGCCGTGATGGCCCGGGTCTCCTGGGTGTCGCCGGCTCCCAGCGACCGCCCGGTCAGTGCCTGTGCGGCGATCGCGATCGCATCGAGGACGAATGCCAGGAACGTCCACAGCGTGAAGGCGATCTGGTGGGTGGCCAGCCCGACGGCCTGGTCGCCGACCGCGAGATGGGTGACGGCGTACGTCGTCACCAGGAGAGCCATGCGCAGCGTCAGCGTGCGGACCACCAGGGCCACGCCTGCCCGCGCGGAGGCGCGGATCCCGGGCATGTCCGGGCGCAGTGGCACGTCCTGGCCGCGGGCGGCCCGGACCACGACGTACGTCAGCATCCCGGCCGCCAGCACCTGGGCGATCACCGAGCCGATCGCCGAACCGGCGATGCCGAGCCCGGCGCCGTAGACGAGGGCGAGGTTGAGCACGATGTTGAGTACGTTGGCCACGACCGCCGCGACCAGCGGAGTCTTGGTGTCCTGCAGTCCACGGAGCACACCGGTGGCCGCGAGCATCATCAGCAGCGGTGTCACGCCGAGGACGGCGATCCGGAGGTAGGTCGTCGCCGGGCCGACCACCTCGTCGTCCGCTCCGACCGCCCGGCTGAGCGGCTCGGCCAGGACCATCACCGGGACCGTGACGACGACCCCGATGATGACCGCGAGCCAGATCCCGTCGATCCCCTGGCGTAGTGCGCCGGCGGTGTCTCCGGCGCCGATCCGGCGGGCGACCGATGCTGTGGTGCCGTACGCGAGGAAGACGCAGAGCCCCACGATCGTCTGGAGCACGACGCCCGCGACACCGAGGCCGGCGAGCTCGCGGGTGCCGAGGTGACCGACGATCGCGGAGTCCGCCAGCAGGAAGAGAGGCTCGGCGACCAGGGCCAGAAACGCGGGGATCGCGAGCCGCCAGATCTCCTTGTCGAGCCCTCGGCGGTCGGTCTTCGAGTAGCTCTTCGCATCCGCCGGGGTCGTCACGCTCCCAAGGTTAAACACCGTCGGCGCGGAGCGTTCTCCAGGGCAGGTGGAAAACCTGTGGAAAACGTCGTTGCGGCGCTATGTCGACAAAACGCCCAAGGGGGTACGACGATCCCGACGGTGAATCCCGATGGACCGGCGACTTTCTTTTGTCCACAGCCTATGGATAGTAAAATTGCAGGTCAGAGTGGCTTTACCAATCCTGTGAAACCAGTTATGCACAGGCACCTCCCCAGGCTGTTCACATTGACCAGGGTGTCGTCCACCGCTATCCCTTGGTTATCCCCAGGGCCTGTGGATAACCCTCTGTCGCCGATGTGGTCTGCGACGTAGGGTCGCGGAGACTTGAGGGTGTCGTCGACGGTCGGCCCGGAACTGTGCGAGCAGAACTGTCGGTGCTCACCCGTAGCGTGGCACCGAATCGACCGAGATCACGCCGCGACGATCCGCAGACCACGGAGGGGCAAGGGAATGAGCGTCACTGAGACCGGCTCGATGGGCGGTCCGGGCGACTTCCCGGAGCCGCCGTTCGAGGAGTGGGGCGACGGCCCCGCGGCGTACGAACCGGGCAACGCCCCGCGCGCGGTCAACGACCGCACGCCACCGCAGGACATGGCTGCCGAGCAGGCCGTCCTCGGTTCGATGCTGATCTCGAAGGACGCCATCGCCGACGTCTCCGAGACGCTGCGCGGCACCGACTTCTACCGCCCGACGCACGAGACCATCTACGACGCCATCATCGACCTCTACGGGCGTGGTGAGCCTGCCGACATGGTCACCGTCGCCGACGAGCTGCGCCGCAAGGGTGAGCTGGAGCGCATCGGTGGCGCTCCTTACCTGCACACGCTCGCCTCCAACGTCCCGATCGCCGCCAACGCGGGTTACTACGGCGAGATCGTCCGGGAGAAGTCGGTCCTGCGCCGCCTGGTCGAGGCCGGCACCAAGATCGTGCAGATCGGCTACGCCGGCGAGGGCGAGGTCGACAACATCGTCGACGAGGCCCAGGCCGAGGTCTTCAAGCTCACCGACAAGCGCTCCGGCGAGGACTACTCCCCGCTCGCCGACATCATGGACGGCGTCCTCGACGAGATCGAGGCGATCTCCAACCGCGAGGCCGGCCTCTACGGCGTCCCCACCGGCTTCGCCGACTTCGACGAACTCACCAACGGCTTCCACTCCGGCCAGATGATCATCGTCGCGGCCCGACCGGCTATGGGCAAAAGTACCCTCGCCTTGGACTTCTGCCGTGCGGCCTCGATCCACAACAACCTGACCAGCGTCTTCTTCAGCCTGGAGATGAGCCGCTCCGAGATCACCATGCGTCTTCTCTCGGCCGAGGCCAAGGTGCCGCTCAACCACATCCGCAACGGCAACATGTCCGACGACGACTGGAACAAGCTGGCCCGCAAGATGGGCGAGGTCTCCAGCGCGCCGATGTTCATCGACGACAGCC
>JALZDD010000141.1 GCA_030862715.1 Actinomycetota bacterium
CGGGGCCTCCCGGACATCCCGAGATGGAGCTGTGCACGCCGACCGGCGCCGCGCTGCTCACCACCCTCGCCACCTCGTGGGGCGACCAGCCGCCGATGACGACCCGAGCGATCGGCGTCGGCGCCGGCAGCAGAAACCCGGAGGGCTGGTCGAACACCCTGCGCCTGCTGGTGGGTGACCCTGCGGTGCGGCCGGGAGAAGGCGCGCCGACCGAGCTCGTCATCGAGGCGAACATCGACGACCTCGAGCCGCGGCTGATCCCCGGGGCTCTCGACGCGCTTCTCGCGGCCGGCGCCCGGGATGCCTGGGTCACGCCGATCCTGATGAAGAAAGGCCGGCCGGCCTACACCCTCCACGCCCTCGCCCGTCCCGATGCCGCCGGGGCGGTCCGGCGGGCGTTCTTCCGGGAGACCTCGACGATCGGCGTACGCGAGCACGACGTCGTCAAGCACGCGCTGCCCCGCGAGATGCTGACCGTGACCGTCGACGGACGCCCGATCGCGGTCAAGGCCGCCCGCCTCGACGACGAGGTCGTCAACCTGCAGCCCGAGTGGGACGACGTCGCCCGCGCCGCCGCCGCGCTCGATCGCCCGGCGATCGACGTACTCGCCGAGGCCAAGGCCGCCGCCCTCGCCGAGAAGTCGGCCCGGTCGGCCGAGAAGTCGCGCCCGTCGGCCGACTAGGCACCGCCGTGACGTCTCGGCCGACGCCAGCGACGTCTCGGCTGGGCGGTCGGTGCGACGATAAGGGCCGGACGTAAAGAACTGGAACGGAAACCCTGATGGACATCACCGTCATCGCGCTGGCCTTCGCCGCGATCTTCGTCGTCGAGCTCCCGGACAAGACGTTCCTGGCGACGCTGGTGCTGTCGACGAAGTACCGGCCGATCTTCGTGTGGCTCGGTGTGGGCGCGGCGTTCGCGATCCAGACGCTCATCGCGGTGGCGATCGGCGGGGTGGCGACGCTACTCCCGACCGACCTGATCCACGTCGTCGCGGCGCTGCTCTTCCTGGGCGGCGCGGTGTTCCTGTTCATCGAGGGGCGCCGCCACCACGGCACCGCATCCGAGGACGACGGCAGCGAGTTCGCCGAGAAGGCCAAGGACGTACGCGGCTTCCGCCAGGTCCTGGCCAGCTTCATGGTCCTCTTCGCGGCCGAGTGGGGAGACCTCTCCCAGCTGCTGAGCGTCTCGCTGGTGGCCCGCTACCACGACCCGGTGTCGGTCTTCATCGGCTCATGGGCCGCGTTGCTGGCGGTGTCGGGGCTCGCGGTGCTGCTGGGACGTACGTTGCTCCGGTTCATCAAGCTGCACGTCCTGCACTACGTCGGAGCCGTCGTCTGCCTCGTCCTGGGCATCCTGACGTTGGTCGAGGTGTTCGCCTGAGCGGCTTCATCTAGGCTCTGCGCCATGGTGAGACTTGGCGCCGACAGCGAGGTCGGACGACTACGTACGGTAATGCTCCACCGGCCCGGCCGGGAGCTGACCCGGCTGACGCCGCGCAACAACGACAAGCTGCTCTTCGACGGCATTCCGTGGGTGAAGCGGGCACAGGACGAGCACGACGCCTTCGCGGCCGCACTGCGGGATCGCGAGGTCGAGGTGCTCTACCTGACCGACCTGCTCACCGAGACCCTCGAGGTGCCCGAGGCGCGGAAGCTGGCGCTCGAGAACGTGCTCGGCTCGCTGACCCTCGGCGACACCCTGCGCGACTACCTGAGCGGCGCCCTTGCCGACGCCGGACCGGCCGAGCTGACCGACCACTTGACCGCAGGCATCCGCAACGACGAGGTACGCGGCGGCCACGGTCTGGTCACCAGCCTGCTCGCCCACGACGACTTCCTGATCGACCCGCTCCCCAACCTGCTCTTCACCCGCGACTCGTCGGTGTGGATCCGCGACCGGGCCACGGTCACCTCGCTGGCGATGCCGGCGCGCAAGCGCGAGACCGCGCTCACCGAGCTGATCTACCAGTTCCACCCGCGCTTCCGGGCCAGCCCGCGGCTGCACGGTGCCCACCTGGAGCACGTCGAGGGTGGGGACGTACTCCTCCTGGCTCCTGGTGTCGTCGCGGTCGGAGTCGGCGAGCGCACCACTCCCGCCGGTGCCGAGCGGCTCGCCCGCCAGGTCTTCGCCGAGGAGCTCGCCCACACCGTGCTCGCGGTGCCGATCGCGCAGGAGCGCGCGACGATGCACCTGGACACGATCGCCACGCTGGTGAACACCGACAAGATGGTGATCTACCCGAACGCGGTCGACTCCCTGGTGGCGTACGCCGTGACCCACGCGGGCGACGACGGCCAGCTGAACATCGCGGCCCCGCGCCCGTTCCTCGAGGTCGCGGCCGAGGCGATGGGCATCAACAAGCTCCACCACATCGACACCGGGCTCGACCCGGTCGCCGCCGAGCGCGAGCAGTGGGACGATGGCAACAACACCCTGGCACTGGCGCCGGGCGTGGTCGTGGCGTACGAGCGCAACACGCAGACCAACGGGGCCCTGGAGGCGGCCGGCATCGAGGTCATCGCGATCGCCGGCTCCGAGCTGGGCTCCGGCCGCGGCGGCCCGCGATGCATGAGCTGCCCGATCGCACGCGACCCGCTGCCCGCATAGGCAACTACACCCGCGGGTAACCCCTGTAGACGAACATCGTTGATCTCTGTAACTGCCGTCACATTGCGGCAGCCACCCCACAGCCGACCCCGAAGGAAACCCTCGTGACCGAGTCGTTCTTCTCCATGTTCACGCCCAAGGAGATCGCGCACATCAGCGCCACCGGCACCCGCGTGCACCTGCCGGAGGGCTGGTCGCCGATCTGGGAGGACACCCCGCCGGACAAGGCCTACATCATCCTCGACGGCACCGTCTCGGTCCGCCGGGACAAGGAGGAGATCGCCCAGTGCGGTCCCGGTGACATCATCGGCGAGGCGGCGATCATGAGGGGCTCGCTGCGTACGGCCTCCATCGTCGCCCTCACCCCGCTCGACCTGATCCACCTCAGCTCCGACAAGCTGCAGCAGCTGTCCGTCGAGATGCCGACGTTCGCGAGGGCACTGGAGAAGGTCGCCAAGGAGAGGTTCGGCTCCTGACGCTCGACGAACAGGCTGACGAGGGCCTCGGTCAGGGACGTAGCCGTGAGGCCGACATCGAGCTGGCCGAGGCGCTCGCCGTGGTCGAGTCCTTCGTCCTCGGCCAGACGCCCACGCTGACCCGGGCCGAGGTGGCGGATGCCGCCGGCGTACCCATGTCGGTCACCGAGGACCTCTGGCACCACCTCGGCTTCCCGCACGCGGGTGAGGACGAGATCGCCTTCACCGACGCCGATGTCGAGGCGTTGCGGATGACGCAGGAGCTCGTACGCCTCGGAGTGCTCAGCGAGGACCGGCAGGCGGCGCTCGTGCGGACCTGGGGACGGTCCTACGCACGTCTGGCCGAGTGGCAGACGTCGCTGCTGGCCGAGGTCGCCCGGGAGCGGGGTGGCGACGAGGTCGAGGACCTGGTCGCCCTGACGGGGCAGGTGCTGCCGCTGGTCGAGTCGCTGCAGGACTACGTCTGGCGGCGCCATCTGGTCAGCGCGGCGCGGCGGATGCTCACCGTCGCGGACGCCTCCGCGGTGCCGCTGGCGGTCGGTTTCGTCGACATCGTCGGCTACACCTCCCGCTCCAAGCGGCTCAGCGACAAGGAGCTGGTCGACTGGGTCGAGGAGTTCGAGGACACCTGCTCCGACGTCGTCGTCGAGCACGGCGGACGGGTGATCAAGTATCTCGGCGACGGGGTGTTCTTCACCTTCGAGGACGTCGCCGCCGCGGCCCGGACCGCTCTGGACCTCGCCGCCCTCGGAGAGGATCGAGACAGCGCATTTCCGCACGTCAGAGCCGGGATATCCTACGGCGACGTGGTGCTCCGGCTCGGCGATGTCTTCGGTCCGACGGTCAACATCGCCGCCCGCCTCACGACCGTGGCCCGGCCCTCGTCGGTGGTCATCGACGAGAACGCTGCCGCCGCGCTCGAGGACGTCGACGGCTTCCAGGTCGAGAAGATGCGGCGTTCGAGCGTGAAGGGCTACTCCCGCCTGCAGTCGTTCAGACTGCGCTCGCGGTCCGACTGAACCGGGCCAGGAAAGTCGGGCGCCGGAGGTTGCTCCCCGGCGAGGCTTGATGGCGAAAGGAGGACCACATGATCGGCACGCTCAACACCCTGGTCGACCTGGTCGAGGCAGAGCTGACCGGCGAGGTGGACGTGGCTCGGGTCGCACGCGACCACGGCACCACCGAGTACCACCTGCGCCGGATGTTCTCGGCCCTGGCCGGGATGCCGCTGTCCGAGTACGTACGCCGCCGCCGGATGACCCTGGCAGCGGCCGACCTGGTGGCCGGCGCCCCTGACCTCCTCGAGGTCGCGGTGCGCTACGGCTACGGCTCGACCGAGGCGTTCGGGCGCGCGTTCCGTGCCGTGCACGGTTCGGCTCCGGCCGACGTACGCCGATCCGGTGGTCCGCTACGCACACAACCCACGCTCAGGTTCCGCCTGAGCGTCGAAGGGAGCACCCCGATGGACGTCACCATCAACGACATGTCCGAGCTCCGGCTCGTCGGCCACGCCACCAAGGTCCCGCTGATCTATGAGGGCGTGAACCCGCACATCCAGGCACACATCGCCTCTCTCGCACCCGAGGAACACGTTCGGCTCAAGGAGCTCAACGACACCGACCCGCGCGGCATCCTCGCCGTCACCGACTCCCCGTCGCCCGATGCGCAGGAGGGGACGATGATCACCTACCTGCACGGGGTCGCGGTCACCCCGTCGACCGCGGTGCCCGACGGGCTCGACAGCATCACCGTTCCGGCCGGCTCCTGGGCGGTCTTCGCCTCCAGCGGCCCGCACCCGGAGACGCTGCAGCGGCTCTGGGCGGCCACCGCCACCGACTGGTTCCCGTCGAACCC
>JALZDD010000146.1 GCA_030862715.1 Actinomycetota bacterium
GGACCGGGGTGGCCGCGGGGCGCGCTGGTGGTCTTGCTCGACGTGGTTTCGGTTCCACGACCCGGGTTCAGTCGCCGGCGTCGGCGCGGGCGTCGTCGACCAGGGCGGCTCTCCAGGCCGCGCCCGCTGCAGCCATCCACTCGAAGACGGTGGAGGTGTAGCTGCTGACGATGAGGTGATCGGTGAGGCGGGCATCCGCGTAGCTCGAGGGAACCTGCCGGTCGGCCAGGTCATCGCGGAGCGCGGCGACGATCTCTTCGGCAGCCGTGATGGTGAGGCGGTCGGGACCGGAGGCATCGGGCCGGCGGAGCATGTGCCAGCTGTCAGCGAGGTGAAGGAGGATCTCGGTGCCCGGCATGCCCGCGCCGATGTCGGCGGTGTCCGAGGCGTACGCCTGGGCACCGCCGACGCTGAGGGTGAGGGTGCCGGCCTCGAGGAGGTCGTTGAGCACCGCACACGCGACGCGATAGGTGAACGGGCCCTGCAGTTCCGGCGCTGTCGGGCTCACGGCCCCGCCACGCACAGCGCCACTCTCCTCTGAGGTCATCAGCTCTTCACCTCCTGGCGTTAGAGGTCGGTGGTGAACTCGGAGTCAGCGGCAATCGCCTGGGCCGAGGGGATCCCGCCGGCGATCAGCTCCTCCCGCATGCGGTCAGAGACGACCGGGCGGCCGCACTGGCCGTTCGCGGACACGATCACCATCGCGATGAACTCGCTCGACTCCTTGGCCGAGAGGCCGGGCTCCGGCGCGCCGCAGGTGTGGTGCAGGCTGGCCAGCGCGGCCCAGGCCGGGAGCCGGTCACCCCGCTCGTAGTGGGTCGTGAAGCACAGGCTCGTGATCGCGTCGGCGGCGATCCAGGCCATCGAGTCCATGCCCCGGTTGTCGATCACCCACCTGATCGCCTGTCGGTTCGGGACGTTGAGGTCGTACGCCCAGAACGTCTCAAAGTTGGGCCCCTTGGTGGCCAGTTCGAGGTGGTGGTTCTGCTGGGTGTTGGTTGCGATCGAGGCGGAGATGACGTCACCGAGGAAGGGCTGCTGGTCGCTCATGGCGTAGGTCCCTTCACTTGCCCTGGTAGTAGGAGTCAGCGCCCTTGGCGAGCGCGTAGCGCAGGTCCCGCTTCCACTCTTCACCGACGCCGTACGACTCGCGGTCGACGTCTCCACCAGCGGCGGTGAGGTCATCGGCGACGGCTTGGATCTGGTCAGCCGTGCCTGCGATCTCGGCGCTGACGGCGGGCATGTTGTTGTCCACGCGGGCGCGCAGCGCATCGACGACGGCCTCGAGGATCAGTACAGCGTCCTCGAAGTCAGCGGTCTCGACCGTGGAGCGCCGAGTGTCAGGGTCGAGGTTGTCAGCTGGCCTCTGCAGCGGGTTCATGAAGGCCTGGACACGGTCAGCGATGGTCGGGTGGGCGATCTCTCCGAGTTGAGGGCTCATAACTACCGAGTGTGACCCGGCCCACCGACATTCTGCTGCCGGCGCAGCACTTGTTCCCTTAGAGCGAACACGCGTTCGACTCGGGCGAGTGTTGGCGCCGCCGATACCCGGGGTGGGAACCTTGGCGTAACAACTTCGTGTCGCCCCTCGGCGGGCTGCACCTACCAGGGGGAACACCCAGCAATGTCCAAGGGCTTCAAGATCAACCCGCGTGCCATCAAGCAGATGACGCGCGAGCTCCAGAAGGAGTTCGACAAGAACCCGGTTCACCTCAACGTCGAGGCTGACCCGCCGACCACCGGGTATCGGCGGGTATCGGCGGGATTGCCCATCGCCGGCCCGGGATCGGCGCCGATCACGAACCACTACAACGTGAGCGTCTCGGGCGACAACGCCCAGGTCGTTGCGGGGAACACCGGGACCGTCAACCAGCAGCACAACGCCCAGCAGATCACCGCCGGCTACGAGGACGGCGCACGAGTGATCGAGCTGCTCCTGGAGCAGCTGCCCACGCTCGCGCTCAGCGCCGACGATGAGGCCGACGTCCGCAGCGCGGCCGAGGCCGTCCAGGCCGAGGTCGTGCGCGCCGAGCCGGACGCCGGCATCATTCGGCGCAGCCTCACCGTGATCAAGGCCGTGCTCAAGCCGGTCGCGACCGGCGCGGCCGCGGCGGTCACGGCCGAGGCGACGACCGCCGCCTCCGAGATCATCAACGGAATCTCGTCGGCCTTCTGAGTGGCCCAGGGTCAGCTGACCGGCCGGCTGCCCCCATGCTGTCGGCGCCGAGCGTGACCACGACCGGCGGCACATCGGTACGGCGGCCCTGGATCAGCAGGCTCAGGATGAGGCACGACATCTTCAGCGAGCGGAGGCGTGGCGTGCTGTCCGATCAGCCTTCACATAGGCAGTCCAGCATCGGTATCGTCAGCCCGCTGCCATCGACCTAGTCCAGCTAACCCAGGAGGGTCTCGGCGGTCTTCTGCGCGAGGTCGATACGAGCTTGGTCGATGCCACACAGGCGTAGGCATGAGGATGCGACAGATGCAGACTCGTCGGCATCGATCCGGCGGCCGGCGTTCCGCAGCCCGATGACCTCCTCGACGTTGTGGACCAGCTTCTCCCCGAGTCGGACCGGCCCGAGAGCACCGAGGACCTCCGGAGTCGCGATCGGCTCCGCCAGGCGGGCGTAGGTGGCAGCGAGGTCTGAGCGGGCATCGGTGAACTCGTCGAACCCCTCGACCTGGGCAACATCAGGGGCAAGGTAGAGCCAACCGATGTTGTGCGGCGCCTTCACCAACGTACGAACATCGGTGAGCGCCACCATGTACAGCACCGCGTCAGGGTCATCGGTCAGCGACTCGATCTGGGCCACACTGTCCACCGTCGGCCGGATCGTCTGAGCCAGCAGCTCGGTGACGATCTCGCCCTTGCCCGCGAAGTGATAGTAGAGCGAGGCCTGCCTAATCCCGACCGTCTCGGCGATCTCCCTCGTCGAGGTCGCGGCGTACCCCTTGCTGGTGAACAAACGAGCGGCGGCTTCAAGAACCTGCTCGCGTGGCGACCCAGCGAGCTGAGCACGCACAAGACGCGGCCGTCCGGGCCGTCCGCGACGAGGACCGATGGCTGGTGCTGAACTCACGATGCTCCATGACTCTCAGGGTGGGGTATGGGTTCCGACCTTGCTGACCCCCGGCACCGGAGACTCGTCGGCATCCGCTGGGGAGAGACACCTCGCGGTTGGCGAGATACGTGGAGCGGCGGGACGCGACGGCTTGCTCGCAGATGCGTTCGTTCGACCGGTGCCGGGTGTCACTTCTCAGCCTGCTCACTGGCGAGGCGATTCGGAACGCCCGCGTGTGGCCCATGCGTGGCCCTTTGCCTGCCCACGAGTGCGTAAACCTGGTTCAATTCCAGAGGTGGACACCTGGACCGGGGCGGAAGCGCGACTGTTGCGAAAGGTGGCGCTGCGCTTGACGGTGCGCGAATTCGCGACCGAGCTCGGCATCACGCCCCGCACCGTCTCCAAATGGGAACAGGCTGGCTCCTCACGCCAACCACGACCCCACTTCCAGGCCATGTTCGACACGCTTCTCGACCGCGCCGACAAGGCCGCACACACGCGCTTCGCTCAGGCTCTCGCCGACCGCGATAACGACGACTCCAGCGTGGACCGACGCGTGTTCAACAAGACTCTGCTCGGTATCAGCACGCTCGCCCTACCAGCGTGGGCCCACGCAGCGTCCGCCACTCCAGCCGGCAAGACTGTCGACAAGGTGCACGTTCAGACGCTACGAGCAGCCGCCGACTGGATCCGGCAACGCGACCAGCACGTCGGCGGAGGCGTGCTGCTGCACCAGGCCGCGGACTGCCTGACCAGGGCGAAAGCCATGCTCGAGACTGCGACCTATACCTCGGAGGTCGGCACCGACTTGATGAGCGCCACCGGCGATCTCGCGCTGTGCGCCGGGTGGGTCGCCTACGACGCCGACCGGGAGGATCTGGCTCGCCAGTGGTACTCGGATGCACTCGCCCTCGCCAGCGAGGCCGGTGACGACGACCTTGCCGTCCACGCACTTCAGAACGCGAGCCTCCTTGCCATGTCGCCCACAGGCACCGGTTCCCCCAGCCGTGCGATGCAGCTGACCGAACGCTCCCGCATCATCGCCCGCAACATCCGTTCCAGCCGCCTGCACGCGCTCATCGCCGCGCGCACGGCGATCGCGCACGCGGCTATGGGCGACCGTCCCAACTTCGAAAGGGCGATCGGAACCGCATGGCGTGAGGTCGAGCACGCCGAAGGCCACGAGCCACCCGCGGACACAGCGCTCTGGCTGCAGTTCGTCCTTCCCGCCGAAGTTCGGTATCACGAAGCGCGCGGACGCGCCTACCTCGGCGATCTCGACGCCGCCGCTGCCATCTACCACGCCGGAGCGGAGGAGCAAGCAGATCCCAGGAACGCTACGAACTATCGCGCCGCACTCGCCTCGACCCTCGCTGATGCGGGCGCTACCTCCACGGCGATCACCGAGGGCGTAACCGTGCTCGACTCCCTGGAAGACAGCGTGTCCTCGTGGCGTACGTTGCGAAGACTCGAACCTGTCCGAGAAGCGGCTGCCAACCACCGCGGCGGTGAAGAGTTCCACGTGCGTTTCGACAACCTGAAAGCGCTGAACGGTGGTGCCGCATGACAGCCCGTGACACCCTCACCTTCCGACGGTTCGACGCGCAAGCAGCACGCGACGCCTCCGCTGTCATCGAGGACCTCTATGTACGGTCCCACGAGGACGCCATCGCCAGCGGCGATCCCTTCCGCACCACGGCCACCTTCATGAACCGGTTCGACCGCTACACCAACACCCCTGGTTTCGACATGGTCGTCGCGTACGAGGCTGGGGACCCCGTCGGGCTGACCTGGGGATGGCCCTTGAAGGCTGGAAGCTCCTGGTGGGACGGGCTCCTCACCGACCTGGGAGCTGACTTCACGCAGGAGTCGGGGCAGCGTACCTTCGCCCTCAGCGAGATCATGGTCGCGAGCGAGTGGATGGGCCGAGGCGTAGCGCACGCTCTGCACGACGAACTCCTCGCCGCCCGCACCGAACCCCGCGCAACATTGCTGGTCTCGCCGACCAACGAACGTGCGTACACCGCCTACAAACGCTGGGGTTGGCAGTGCGTCGGACAGCTCCGCCCCGCCTGGCCTGACGCACCGACCTTCGACGTACTGATGCACGACCTGCCCGTTCAACCGACCTCCTGACCCTCCAACGCCTGCGCTCCTCGGGCGTGGTCACGCCCGAGGAGCACGGTCCCGACCCCGGGATCAGCGGAAGCGGCGCAGCCGGAGGCTGTTGATCACCACGAACACCGAGGAGAAGGCCATCGCGGCACCGGCGAGCATCGGGTTGAGCAGTCCGGCGACCGCCAGCGGGATGGCTGCGACGTTGTAGGCGAACGCCCAGAACAGGTTGCCCTTGATGGTCGCCAGCGTCCGCCGTGAGAGCCGGATCGCGTCGGCCGCGACCCGCAGGTCACCACGGACCAGGGTCAGGTCGCTGGCCTGGATGGCGACGTCGGTGCCGGTGCCCATCGAGAGGCCGAGGTCGGCCTGGGCCAGCGCCGGCGCGTCGTTGACGCCGTCCCCGACCATCGCGACCACGCGGCCCTCCTCCTGCAACCGGCGGACCACCGCGACCTTGTCCTCGGGGAGCACCTCGGCGACGACGGTGTCCGCGGAGACCGGGATTCCGACCTCGGCGGCGACCGAGCAGGCCACCGTCTCGTTGTCGCCGGTGAGCAGGACCGGGGTCAGGCCGAGACGCTGGAACTCTGCGATCGCCGCGGCGGAGGTCGGCTTGACCACGTCGTTGACGACCAGGACGCCACGCGCCTGTCCGTCCCAGCCGACGGCGACGGCGGTGCGGCCCTCGCTCTCAGCCTCGGCCATCGCCAGGGCGAGGTCGCCGGGCAGGTACTGGCTCCACTCCTCGAGCAGACGCACCCGCCCCGCGAGGACGGCGTGGCCTTCGACGATGCCCTGCACACCCAGGCCCGGGACGTTGGCGAAGTCCTCGGCCACCGGCAGGGTGCCGACACGGGCCTCGGCCCCGGCGGCGATCGCGCGGGCGATCGGGTGCTCCGAGGCGTGCTCGAGCGCGCCGGCCAGGCGTGCGATCTCGTCGGCGTCCTCGCCGGGCGCGGCGATGACGTCGGTCAGGGTCATGCTGCCGGTGGTGACCGTGCCGGTCTTGTCGAGCACGATGGTGTCGATCCTGCGGGTGCTCTCGAGCACCTCCGGTCCCTTGATCAGGATGCCCAGCTGGGCGCCGCGTCCGGTGCCGACCATCAGCGCCGTGGGCGTGGCCAGACCGAGCGCGCACGGGCAGGCGATGATCAGCACCGCGACAGCCGCAGTGAAGGCGGTGGCGGTCCCGGCGCCGGCGCCGAGCCAGAACCCGAGGGTGATGGCCGAGAGGGCGATCACGATGGGTACGAAGATCCCCGAGATGCGGTCCGCGAGCCGCTGAGCCGCCGCCTTCCCGGTCTGCGCCTCCTCGACCAGGTGCGCCATCTGGGCGAGCTGGGTGTCCGCACCGACCCGGGTGGCCCGGACGACGATGCGCCCGCCAGCGTTCACGGTGGCTCCGGTGACGCCGTCACCGGGCCCGACCTCGACCGGCACCGACTCGCCGGTCAGCATCGCCGCGTCGATCGCGGAGGACCCGTCCTCGACGATGCCGTCGGTGGCGATCTTCTCCCCGGGACGTACGACGAACAGGTCGCCGACGGCGAGCTCGTCGATCGGGATCCGGATCTCGGAGCCGTCGCGGAGGACGGCGACCTCCTTCGCACCGAGCTCGAGGAGCGCGGTCAGGGCGGCCCCGGCGCGCCGCTTCGACCTGGCCTCGAAGTAGCGGCCGGCGAGGATGAACGTCGTGACCCCGGCTGCCGCCTCGAGATAGATGTTGCCGAGACCGTCGGTGCGCTCGATGGCGAAGCTGAACGCGTGGGTCATGCCGGGCTCGCCGGCGGTGCCGAGGAAGAGGGCGTACAGGGACCAGCCGAAGGCTGCCAGGGTGCCGATGGAGACCAACGTGTCCATGGTCGCGGCGCCGTGGCGCGCGTTGGTCCAGGCGGCCCGGTGGAACGGCGCCGCGCCCCAGACGACGACCGGTGCGGCGAGCGTGAGCGAGAGCCACTGCCAGCTCTCGAACTGCAGGGCCGGCACCATCGCCAGGAGCACCACCGGGACGGTGAGCAGGGCCGACACCAACAGCCGCCGCTTGAGGAGTGCGACCGGGTCCGTCACCTCGGCGTCGGCGGAGGCACGCCCCGGAGCCGCCTCGCGGCGGGGCTCCTTGGCGCCGTACCCGGCGCTCTCGACGGTCGCGATCAGCACGCTCGCGTCGATGTCTGTGCTCTCCGCGGCGACGGAGATCTTCGCCTTCTCGGTCGCGTAGTTGACGGTGGCGGCAACACCGTCGAGCTTGTTGAGATTGCGCTCGATGCGGTTAGCGCACGACGCGCAGGTCATGCCGTCGATCTCGAGCTCGAAGTCGGTCGTGGGTGCAGAGGTTCCGGAGACGGTCATCACTGGTGTCCTTCGGGTGACGTTGATCGTGGTGCGCGCCGGCTCCCCGGGTGATCGGGGAGCCGACGCGGGTGGCTCAGCCGGCCAGCTGGTAGCCGGCCTCCTCGACCGCGCGCTGAACCTGCACGCGGTCGAGCTCGTTCTGGGAGGTGACGGTCACCTGGCCGGTGGCCAGGTCGACGTCGACCGAGGAGACGCCCGCGATCTGGGCGACCTCCTCTGTGACGGAGCTGACGCAGTGGCCGCAGGTCATCCCGGAAACGGTGTAGGTGGTGCTGCACATGGTGCTTTCCTTTGTCTGTGATGGACCCTGCTGAAGCAGGGAGTCAGTGGGCGTCGGCGACGGCGGTGAAGGCAGCGGTACGCACCTCGCCGGCGTGCTTGAAGTCGAGGAACAGCCGGTACGTCCCGGCCGAGGGCACCTCGGCGGAGAAGGTGATCTCCGGGCCGGGGTCCGTGCGCCCGTCGCCGGGCACCCCTTCGGGGTGGACGTGGAGGTAGGCGAGGTCGCCGTCGCGGAGCGCGACCAGGTGTCCGTACGCCTCGAGGTAGGGCTCGAGGTCGGTGACCGGTTCGCCGTCGCGGGTCACGGTCAGGGTGAGGCGCGACGTCTGCCCGGCCACCAAGTGGCCGTCGAGGTTCACCTCGTAGGGGCTGACCGTGCTGGTGGTGGCAGCCGCCGGCAGCGGCTGGGGCTCGTAGGGGCCGGCGACGAAGAGGTCCTGGCCAAGCGTCAGGCCCTCGTCCTCGGTCGCCGGCCGGAAGTCGGCGAAGACGCGGTAGGTCCCGGCCGCGGCCAGGTCGGCGGTGACCGACCAGGTGCCGTCGTCGGCCATCACCGGGTGCAGGTGCTCGTAGGTGGCCAGGTCGCGGCGTACGACGATCAGGTGCAGCAGCTTGCCGTGGGCGGTCTCGAACCGGGTGACGGGCTCGTGGTCGGTGCCGAGGATCCGGAACCGCAGCGTGGCGGATGCCGAGCGCTGAGGGCGGTCCTCGACGAGGTCGAGCGTGTAGCCGGCCTGGCTGACGTTGAGCCCGGTGGCCTCGGGCGCCTTCTTCGCGCCGTGCCCGGCGTGACCGCCGTGGCCGCTGTTGCCGGCCTCGTGCTTCTGGTGGGTCCGGCGCTCCGGCTCGCCGAGGGGGCCGACGGAGGCGCCCACGGCGGAACCCAGGCCGCCTAGGGCAACGACGGCTCCGGCGAACGCACCGACCTTGGCAATGGCGTTCATGTGATCTCTCCTGGCTCGAATCTCGATGACTCTCGATGACGTGCCAGAGGTTGCTCGGCGAATCTGTCCGCGGACTGTCCCGGGATTGTCGGCGCCCGGACAGATATCCGATCGGCGCCTGCGTCCGGTCTGACTACGATCTCGATGTGCTGCCGACCCCGACCTCGCGTGACATCCGGTTCGGGCTGCTCGGCCCCTTCGAGACGACGATCGACGGAGACACGGTCAAGGTCCCCGGGTCGGCCGAGCGGGCCCTGCTGGCGGTGCTGCTCCTGGCGCGCGGCCGGATCGTGCCCGCCTCGGCGCTGATCGACCGGCTGTGGGCCGACTCGTCGCTGCCGGCCGATCCGTTGAACGCCCTCCAGCTCCGGGTGTCCAAGCTGCGGCGGGTGTTCAAGAACGCCGGTCTCGACCTGGTGCAACGCGACGGCGGCGGCTACCGCGCAGCGGTCGATCCGGGCACGATCGATGCCGAGGACTTCGAGCGCCGGATCCGCCGGGTCCGCGCATCGGTCGCCGGCGCCGGGAGCCCGACCGACGACGATCTCGGCGCCTACGACGCGGCGCTCGGGCTCTGGCGCGGCGATGCGCTCGCCGACTTCGCCACCGAGCCCTGGGCGGTGCCCGAGTCCGTACGGCTGGAGGACCTCCGCCGGACGGCGTACGCCGAGCGTGCTCAGATCGCGCTGTCGCTGGGCCGGCACGCGGAGGTCGTCACCGACCTCGAGCCGCTGCTGCGTACGGACCCGACCCATGAGGCGATGGCCGGCCTGCTGATGGTCGCCCTCTATCGAGCCGGCCGGCAGGCCGATGCGCTCGAGGTCTTCACCCGCACCCGGACGACCCTGGATGCGGACCTCGGACTGGAGCCGTCGGCTTCCCTCCGCTCGCTCCACGAGCGGGTGCTCCGCCAGGACCCGTCACTCGGCACCTCCGGCGAGGTCACCCTGTCCACCCCCGCGACCGGGCCCCACCGCCCCAGGGCCGGACTCTCCAACCTGCCGACCGACCTGACGCCGCTCGTCGGGCGCGAGGAGCTGCTCACGTCCCTGAGCGAGCGGGTCGGTACGTCCAGGCTCACCACCCTCGTCGGCCCCGGCGGGTCCGGGAAGACCGTCCTCGGCCTGCAGACCGCCCGGCGCGTCGCCGACCGGTTCCCGGACGGCACCTTCATCGTCCGCCTGGCCGCGATCCGCAGTCGGGAGCACATCGTGCCGGCCGTCGCCGCAGCGGTGGCGATGCCGCAGGACGGCTCGGCGATCGACCTCCAGGAACGGCTGGCCGACTTCCTCGCCGACAAGCACCTGCTCCTGGTCGTCGACAACTGCGAGCATCTCGTCGACCCCGTCGCGACCCTGGTCGAGCAGCTTCTGGCTCGCTGCCCCCGGCTCACCGTCATCGCCACCAGCCGCGAACCCCTCGCCCTGCCGAGCGAGATCCAGACCCTCGTCGGACCGCTCCCGACACCGCTCGAGGACGATGACCCCGAGGCGATCGCGGCGACCGCCTCCGTACAGTTGCTGATCCGCCGGATCGCGACGGTCCTGCCCGGGATCGAGTCCGACGAGGAGGCGTACGCCCCGCTCGGCCGCATCGCCCGCGCCCTCGACGGCATGCCGCTGGCGCTGGAGCTGGCCGCGGCCCGGGCGGCCTCGCTGTCCCCGAGCGACCTCGCCGACCGGCTCGACCAGCGGTTCACGCTCCTCACCTCGGGGGCCCGGACGGCCGAGGACCGCCAGCGCACCCTCCGCGCGACCGTGGACTGGAGCTACGACCTGCTCGACGACCTCGAGAAGCGCGTCTTCGAAGGGCTCGCGGTGTTCCACGGCGGCTGGACCCTGACCGCCGCCGAGCAGATCCTCGCCGACGACGAGACCGACTCGAACCAGATCATCCACGCCGTCGGCAGGCTGGTCGAGCAGTCCCTGATCGTCGCCGAGCGGGGGCCGGTCACCCGCTATCGCATGCTCGAGACGCTGCGTGAGTACGCCGCCGACCGGCTGGCGCAGACAGGTCGGAACGACGCCCTGGCGACCCGGCACGCGCACTACTTCAGCCAGGTCGCCGAGCGGTCGGCGCACGCCCTGCGCGGGCAGGGTGACGCCCGAGCGAGGCACCTCGTCGTCGACGAGCAGGCCAACGTACGTTCGGCCATCGCCTGGCTGGAGGGCCCGGCCGGCGACATCGACGCCGCGCTTCGCCTCGCTGGACATCTGGGCCTCTTCTGGCATCAGGGCCGTCATCTCGAGGGCCGCCGGATCCTGCGTCGGCTCCTCGAGCAGGACCGCGGGTCGGCGGCGGCGCGGGCGGCTGCTCTCCAGGCGGTGTCGCTGGTCGAGCGTCCCCGGGCCTGCGTCGTCCACCCCCATCCACGCTGCGCCGAAGCGGCCCGCGAGAGCCTCGCGATCTTCCTCGAGGACGGCGACGCCGACGGTGCCGCCGTCTCGCGGGTGCTGCTCGCCGTCGAAGGGGTCAACGGCGCGGACCCGGAGGCCGCCGCGCTCCTGGACGACGCCGAGGCGTGGTTCCGGGAGCGAGGGGACCGATGGGGCCTGGCCGTCGCCGCCTTCGTCCGGCTCGAGACCGCGCTCAAGGCCAGGGACGAACCGTCGGCGATACGCCTCGGACGGGCCACCGCGGCCGAGTTCGGTCACCTCGACGACCCGTGGGGTCAGAGCGCGGTCCTGTACCACCTCGGCTGCGGCCTGCGGGACTTCGGACGACTGCGGGAGTCGGCCAGGACGCTCGAGCAGGCGATCGACGTCGCCGCGTCCGCAGGCATCCACAACAACGTGCAGTGGGCCCTCGCTGACCTCGGCATCACCCACCTCGAGCTGGGGGACGAGGAGTCGGCCCGGGACGCCTTCCGCCGCGCTGAGCTGGCGTCCCGTCACGTCGGTGACCGCGCCGGGTCGATCCTCGCGGCGTACGGACGAGGCCGGCTCGCCGAGCGTCAGCAGGACTGGTCGAGCGCCATCTCGCTGTTGTCGAGCGCGATCCAGGGATTCGAGACGCTGGAGACACCCGCGATGACGGCGAAGGCCACGCTAGCGCTGGCCAGATGCCATGAGCAGGCCTCCGAGACGGAGGCGGCCGCGGAGCGCTACGACGAGGCCCGCGCGCTCGGCCTCGCCGCCGGCGAGACCGCCGTCGCCACCAGGGCGGAGGAGGCGCTGGCCCGGCTGAACAACGGCCGGACAGTCCAGGGACAGTGACGCGGGACAGGTTCTCGTCACGCGGTCGGAAGGCCGCCCTGACGAAAAGAGAGAACCATGTCTTCCACAGCATCCCCGGCGGCGGGTGCCAACAGCCGCCGCTGGCTCGCCCTCGGCCTCATCGCCGCCGCCCAGTTCATGGTCATCATGGACACCTCCATCATCGGAGTCGCACTCCCCGAGATCCAACGCGACCTCGGATTCGCCGCGCAGGACCTCAGCTGGGTGTTCAACGCCTACGTCGTGGCCTTCGGCGGCCTCCTCCTGCTCGGCGGCCGGCTCTCCGACCTGCTCGGCGCCCGGCGGATCTTCGCCCTCGGGTGGCTGGTCCTCGGAGTCGGCTCGCTCGTCGCCGGCCTCGCTGACGGCGTCGCTGTCGAGATCGCCGGCCGCGCCATCCAGGGGGCCGGATCCGCGCTCATCGCACCGTCGGCGCTGACGCTCCTGTTCATGACCTTCGGGTCGAACCCGAAGGAGCTGACCAAGGCCCTGGCGCTGTACGGCGCGGCCGCCCCGGCCGGCGGAACGGCCGGCGTGTTCCTCGGTGGCGTACTCACCGAATACCTGTCCTGGCCGTGGGTCTTCTTCATCAACGTGCCGATCGCCATCGGCGTACTCCTCCTGACTCCCGGCGTGATGCCGGCGGGCCAGGCGCAGCGCGGCCGCGTCGACGTTCTCGGCGCCCTCACCGTCACCATGGGTCTCGCCGCGGTGGTGTTCGCCGTCGTACGTGCACCCGAGGAAGGTTGGGGATCGCCCAGCACCCTCATCGCCGGTCTCGTCGGCATCGCCCTGCTCGTCGCCTTCGTGGCCCTGCAGGCCGGCTCGGCGGCGCCGCTGATGCGCCTGGGCATCTTCCGGGCGCCGAACCTCGCCGCCGCCAACATCGCCCAGCTCCTGCTCGGCGCGGCCTGGATCCCGATGTTCTTCTTCATCAACCTCTACCTCCAGCAGGTGCTCGGGCTCGGTGCCTTCGAGTCCGGCGCCGCGCTGCTGCCCATGACGGTGACGATCATGCTCGGCATGGTCGCCGTCGCCCCGCGACTGACCGCCGCGTTCGGACCGAAGGCGATGACCGTCGGCGGCCTCGTCGTCCTCGGGATCGGCCTGGTCTGGCTCTCCCGGATCGACGCCGACGGCAGCTTCGCAGTCGACGTCCTCCCGGCGACGCTGGTCACCGCGGCGGGCATGGCGCTGGCGTTCATCCCGTCGCTGAGCACCGCGCTCGGCGCTGCCGCGCCCGAGGAGGGTGGTCTCGCCGCCGGGATCGTCAACACCAGCTACCAGGTCGGCTCCGCGCTCGGGCTGGCGGCGATGACCGTCGTCGCCTCCGCGTACGGCTCCGACCAGGTCGGCGATCTGGCCGCCATGACCGACGGCTTCTCGGCCGGTTTCCTCGGCGCAGCCGGCATCGCCCTCGCCGGTGCCGTCGTCACCGGGATCGGCTGGAAGTCAGTCCGCGCCGCGACCCCCGAGTCGGTTCCCGCCGGCCGCTAGCAGTCCAACCCACTTCGTGGCCCCGGATCGTTTCCGGG
>JALZDD010000172.1 GCA_030862715.1 Actinomycetota bacterium
TCGATCCGCTCGCCGGAGATCGCCGAACAGGCTGCGTACTATGGCGACGGCTTCTTCCACAACCACATCTTCTGGCCGGCCTCGCACACCAAGCAGATGGTGCAGCTCTACCGGCAGCGCTTCGAGCACTACGGCCACGGCACCGCCGACCAGGCGATCGTCGGGCTGGGTGGGCAGTTCTTCATGCGCCACAACTCCCAGGACGCGATCAACGAGTTCCGGCCCTACTTCGACAACGCCCCGGTCTATGGCCACGGTCCGTCGCTGGAGGACTTCAGCGAGGCCACCCCGCTGACCGTCGGCTCACCGCAGCAGGTCATCGAGCGGACGCTCTCGTTCCGCGAGTACGTCGGTGACTACCAGCGCCAGCTCTTCCTGCTCGATCACGCCGGGCTGCCGCTGAAGACGGTGCTGGAGCAGCTCGACCTCTACGGCGAGATCCTGCCGACCCTGCGCGCGGAGTTCGCGAAGCTGCGCAAGCCCGGCGTCCCGGACGCCCCGACCCACGCCTCCCTGGTGGAGAAGGCCGGCGGCGCGAAGGACTCGACCGTCTACGCCGAGGGCGACGCCGCCACCGGATCCTCCGACCGCACAGACCTTGATCTTGGGGCGAACGACCCGGAGGTCGCCAAGGTTCTCGAGGGGGAGCTGTGACCCGGATCGTCGTGGTCTCCGCGGGGCTGTCGGTCCCGTCCTCGACCAAGCTGCTCGCCGACATGCTCGGCGACGCCACGACCCGGGCCGTGCAGGCCCGGGGCGCGGAGGTCGAGGTCGAGCACGTCGAGCTGCGCGGCCTGGCCCACGAGCTGACCGACAACCTGCTCACCGGGTTCGCCAAGCCGGCGCTCCAGTCGGCCATCGACCAGGTGCGCCGTGCCGACGCCGTCATCGCGGTCACGCCGGTGTTCTCCGCGTCCTACTCGGGACTGTTCAAGACGTTCTTCGACGTACTCGAGCAGGGCGTACTGGACGCGAAGCCGGTCCTGATCGCCGCGACCGCCGGCACCGCCCGGCACTCGCTGGTGCTCGAGCACGCGCTGCGGCCGCTCTTCGCGTACCTGCATGCGGTGGTCGTCCCGACCGGGGTCTTCGCCGCCACCGAGGACTTCGCCGGTGGCCCGGAGCTCCCCAAGCGGGTCGACCGTGCCGCCGCCGAGCTTGCTGCCCTGCTGGCGGCGGGTGGCGGCACGCCTTCCCCGGCGCCGCATCGGACGCTGGTGGAGGACGAGTTCGCCAACCCGACATCCTTCGAGACGCTGCTCAAGCGGGCCTCCGAAGGGCCGCCGGAGTTCTGACCGGGCGGGGTTTCCTTCGGCTGCCGATGTGAACACGGGCGCGAGATACCGAGGGTTTGCGATGAAGTGCGACAGAATGCGTCTCGACCGCTACCCCCAGCACCGAGCGGAGCCGTTGTGCCCAGCTATGAGCCGAGCGTCGTCGTTGCCGACGAGTCGCCTCTTCTTCGTGCTGGACTCACGGCCCTGCTCGCGCGCGGTGGCTACCAGGTGGTCGCCGACGCCGGTGACGCCGAGGCGCTCGTCCAGGCCGCGACCGACACGCTGCCCACGCTGGTCGTGACCGACGCCCGGCTGGGCCCGGACGACGAGGGCATCAGCGCCGCCCTCCGGCTGCATGAGAAGGTGCCGGAGATGGGCATCGTCGTGCTCGCCGACTCGGTCGACACGGCCTACGCGGCCGCTGTCTTCGCCAGCACCGGCACCGGCGGTCTCGGCTACCTCCGCAAGTCCCGCGTACGCACCGTCCCGCACTTCCTCGACGTCGTCGGGCGGGTGGCGTCGGGTGAGGTCGTCGTCGACCCGGAGGTCATCTCACGGATGGTCGAAGCCTCGCCCGACGCCGATCCCGATGCGATGGCGAGGCTGTCGATGCGCCAGAGCGAGGTGCTGGGCCTGATCCAGGCCGGCTTCCCCGACCGCGCGATCATCAGCAGGCTCTTCAGTGGCAGGCGGCAGTTCGAGCGGTGCCTGAGCGAGATGTTCCTCGCGTTCGGGCTCTCCCGCGACGTCGAGCATCGCCGTACGCCGACGCTGCTGACCCACCTGGCATCCGGCTGACGTGGGAGTCCCGAGGTCACCCGGTGACCTCAGGACTCCCACGTCGGAACTCAGTGCTGGTAGGTGCCCACCACGACGGCGCGGGCCAGCGCCTTGAAGGCCAGGTTGAAGTAGACGACGGCCGGGGTGACCTCGTCGTCCACACCCAGCGTCTCCTCGCCGACGGCGTGGACCACGAAGTAGTAGCGGTGGACCTGGTCACCGGCCGGGGGAGCGGCGCCGCCGAACTCCTTGGTGCCGAAGTCGGTCGCGACATGGAACGCCTTGCCCGGGAGCTCGGCGGAGCCGGCCCCGGCACCGGCCGGCAGCTCGGTCACGTCGGCGGGGACGTCGACCAGCGCCCAGTGCCAAAAACCGCTGGGGGTGGGCGCGTCGGGGTCGAAGCAGGTGATGACGTACGACTTCGTCCCCTCCGGCGCGCCGCTCCAGCTGAGCTGCGGGGAGGTGTTGCCGCCGTCGTAGACCTGGTCCTGTTTCAGCGGCTGGCCGTCGGCCACGTCCTCGCTGGTCAGCGTAAAGGAGGGGAGGGCGGGCATGAGCGAGTAGGGATCCGGCTTCACCGGACGATCGAGTGCCATGCCCACCAACGTAGTCCGCGAATCGACCCGTTGTCAGGCCGCGCCCCGGTGTTGGGCGAGGATGTACCCATGAGTTCAGAGCATGCCGTTCCCTATCCCGCCGGCCTCATCCTGGAGGGGCGGAGGGTGGTCGTCGTGGGTGGTGGCCGAGTGGCGCAGCGGCGCGTGCCGGCGCTGATCGCCGCGGGTGCGCGGGTCGAGGTCGTCTCGCCGTCGCTGACCCCGGCCCTGGAGGGGCTGCTCGGCTCGGGTGAGATCGTCTGGCATGAGGCCCGCTTCTCGGCCGAGGTGCTCGACGGCGCCTGGTACGTCATCGCCGCGACCCAGAACGCCGACGTCAACGAGGAGATCTCGGCCGCCGCCGAGGAGCGACGGATCTTCTGCGTACGCTCCGACGACGGCACGCAGGCCACCGCCTGGACCCCGGCGACCGGGCACGACGGCGACCTGACCGTCGCCGTGCTGGCCAACCGTGACCCGCGGCGCTCCGCGGGCGTACGCGACCGGATCCTCGACGGACTGCGCTCGGGTGACTTGATCGCTCCCCACGAGCGTCAGCGCGTGCCCGGAGTGACCCTGATCGGTGGCGGCCCGGGTGACCCCGGGCTGATCTCGGTCGCCGGCCGCAAGGCCCTGATGGAGGCCGACATCGTCGTCGCCGACCGGCTGGCCCCGCGCGAGCTGCTCTCCGAGCTGCCCGCCGACGTCGAGCTGGTCGACGTCGCCAAGCTTCCCCGTGGCCGCTCGGCCCAGCAGGAGGAGATCAACCGGATCATCGTCGAGGCGGCCCAGCAGGGGAAGGCGGTCGCGCGCTTCAAGGGCGGCGACAACTTCATCTTCGGCCGTGGCTTCGAGGAGGTGCTCGCCTGCCGTGAGGCCGGCGTCCCGGTCCACGTCATCCCCGGCCTGACCTCCCCTGTGACGGTCCCCGGAGTCGCCGGGATCCCCGTCACCCACCGCGGCGTCGCGCACGAGTTCACCGTGATCTCCGGCCATGTCCCGCCGGGCGACCCCACCTCGCTGACCAACTGGTCCGCCGTCGCTCAGCTCGGTGGCACTCTGGTCCTCCTGATGGCCGTCCAGAACGCCGCCGCGATCGCGACCGCTCTTCTCGATGGCGGCCGCGAGCCCGGCACCCCCGTCGCGGTCATCTGCGACGGCACGATGCCCACGGAGCGTACGGTCCTGGCGACCCTCGAGACCCTCGAGAAGACTCTCGCCGACGAGAACGTCCAGCCCCCGGCGATCATCGTCGTCGGCGAGGTCGTCCGCGTCGCCCACCCGGACTCCTTCTAGGCGCCAGCTGGTCCCCACTGATGGGGAGCGTACGGATGTGTGGGGGAGTCTGGTCCGCGCCTACGCTGGACCCCTCATGGCCACGCTGATCGAGATCTCCGACCCCGCCGATCCCCGGCTCGCCGACTACCGGGACCTGCGCGACGTCGAGCTGCGCAAGTCCCTCGAGACTTCGGAGGGGCTGTTCCTGGCCGAGGGGGAGAAGGTCGTACGCCGCGCCGTGGCCGGTGGCTTCGAGCCTCGCTCGTTCCTGATGGCGCCGAAGTGGCTCGACGGGCTCGCGGACACGCTCGCCACGACCGATGCGCCGTGCTACGTGATGAGCGAGAGGGCCGCCGAGGAGGTGACCGGATTCCATGTGCACCGCGGCGCACTGGCGTCGCTGAAGCGTCGACCGCTGCCGTCGGTCGACTCGGTGCTCGAGGGCGCTCGCTCGGTCCTGGTGCTCGAGGACATCGTCGACCACACCAACGTCGGCGCGATCTTCCGGTCCGGAGCCGCGCTCGGGTTCGACGCCGTACTGCTGGCGCCGCGCTGCGCCGACCCGCTCTATCGCCGCTCGATCAAGGTCGCGATGGGCGCGGTCTTCGCGCTGCCATGGACCCGCCTGCCGGACTGGTACGAAGCACTCCCCTCCCTCTCCGCCGCCGGCTTCACCACCGTCGCCCTGACCCTGGCCGACGACGCCGTCGACATCGAGAAGGCCGTCGAGGGCGTCGACAAGGTCGCCCTCGTCCTCGGCTCCGAGGGCCATGGCATCTCCCCACGCTGGCAGCAGGCCGCCGACCGCCGCGCCATCATCCCGATGTCCGCCGGCATCGACTCCCTCAACGTAGCCGCCGCCACCGCCGTCGCCTGCTACGTCACCACCCGCCGCTAGCGCCGAGGCGTCAGCCGCGTCGACCGAGCCGTCACGTACGTCGGCCGAGTGGGCACTGATGTGCCAACT
>JALZDD010000572.1 GCA_030862715.1 Actinomycetota bacterium
GTCGAGATGGCACCCAGGTGCCATCTCGGCCGACCTAGGTGACGTCTCGGCGACTGGTTGCCGTCCAAGGAGCGGACTGATTGCATGTTTTCACATTCACTCGACTAATTCGAGTAGTCTCCTCGACATTCGTAACCCGATCGACCTTGACTCGGCAGGGCAGAAGTGAGGACACAGATGAAGAAGATCAAGGTTGCAGTGGCGTTGGCCGCTGCGAGCATCCTGACCTTGACCGCGTGCGGTGGCTCCGGCGGCGGCAGCGACGCGGAGTCGATCTCCATCGTCGGCTTCGCCGTCCCCGAGACGGCCAACAAGGCGATCGCCAAGGAGTTCAACAAGACCCCCGAGGGCGAGGGCGTCACCTTCCAGACCTCGTACGGCGCCTCGGGCGACCAGAGCCGTGCGGTCGAGTCCGGCCTGAAGGCCGACTATGTCCATCTGTCCGTCGGCACCGACGTGCAGCGCCTGGAGAAGGCCGGCCTCGTCGACGCGTCGTGGGACGACGGCGACAACAAGGGCATCGTGTCCAGCTCGGTCGTCGTGCTGGGTGTCCGTGAGGGCAACCCGAAGAACATCCAGGGCTGGGAGGACCTCGTCAAGCCCGGTGTCGGCGTGGTCACGGCCAACCCGGCCTCGTCCGGCGCTGCCCGCTGGAACGCGCTGGCCGCGTGGGGCTCCGTGGTGAAGAACGGTGGCACCGAGGAGGAGGGCAAGGCGTACCTCGACAAGCTCTTCAAGAACGTCGTCACCCTGACCAACTCCGGCCGCGACGCCACCACTGCCTTCCTCGGCGGCACCGGTGACGTGCTCCTTGCCTACGAGAACGAGGCGATCCTCGCGGCCCAGCAGGGTGAGGGCTTCGAGTACATCATCCCGGACTCCACCGTCCTGATCGAGAACCCCGGCGCCATCCTCAAGGACTCCTCCAAGCCGTCTCAGGCCTGGCTCGACTTCGTCCTCGACCCGCAGGGCGGCCAGAAGCAGTTCGCGCTGACCGGCTTCCGTCCGATCAACACCGCCGAGCCTGGCGTCGTGGACTGGGACGCGATCGGCCTCGAGCCGGAGGACATCAAGGGAGCCAAGGACCCGGCCGACCCGTTCCCGGCGCCGAAGCAGCTGCTCACCCTGGAGAACGACTTCGGCGGCCGCGACTGGTCGGGCGTCAAGGAGAAGCTCTTCGGCACCGGTGAGGAAGGCGAGGCCCTCGGCATCGTGACCGACTCCATCGCCAAGTCCGGCAAGGCCTCGCAGTAGTCCGGTCATGACGACAACCATCCCTACGGTCCGGCCGACTGCTCGTCGTAGCCGGCCGGGCAACACTCTGACAAGGACCAGCGGCATCGGCCTCGGTATCACGATGCTCTGGTTCAGCCTGCTCGTCCTCATCCCGCTGGTGGCGGTGATCATCACCGCCTCCAGCGGCGGCTGGTCGGCCTTCGCGAACCAGCTCACGAACGAGCAGACCGCGTCGGCGATCTGGCTGACGATCCGCGCGGCCATCGTGGTCACCCTGATCAACGTCGTCGTCGGCACCGTCATCGCCTGGGTCCTGGTCCGCGACAGGTTCTGGGGCAAGGGCCTGCTCGAGGTGATCATCGACATCCCGTTCGCGCTCCCGACGATCGTCGCCGGCCTCGTACTGCTCTCCCTCTACGGCGCCGAGTCACCCCTCGGCCTGCACTGGGCGAACACGTCGACGTCGGTCTACCTCGCGCTCGCCTTCGTGACGCTGCCCTTCGTCGTACGCATGGTGCAGCCCGTCCTCGAGGAGCTGGACACCGACGTGGAGGAGGCCGCGGCCTCCCTGGGTGCCTCCCGGTTCACCACGTTCTGGCGGATCATCCTGCCCTCGCTGGCCCCCGCCATCGCGGCAGGGGCGGCGCTCTCGTTCGCGCGCGGGATGGGGGAGTACGGCTCCCTGGTCCTGCTCTCGGGCAACCTGCCGTTCAAGTCCGAGGTCGCCTCGGTGCGGATCCTGTCCGCGATCGAGAACGACAACCCGGAGGGCGCGGCGGCGATCGCGGCGATGCTGCTGGGTGTCTCTCTGCTCGTCATCGTCGTCCTCGACCTGATCCAGAGGAGGATGGTCCGCCGTGGCTGAGACCCGTCGTGCTCCCCGCACCCCGCTGACGTACGTCCTCCGTGTCATCGTCATCGCCTACCTCGGGCTCCTGGTGGCCTGGCCGGTGGTCCTGGTCGCCTGGAACGCCTTCCACGTGCCCGATGTCGGGTTCACGACCGATGCGTTCGCCGCGATCTTCAGCGACCCGCAGATGATGCACGCGATCCAGCTGACCTGCGTGGCCGCGGTGGTCGCGACGCTGATCAACCTGCTCTTCGGCGTCTCGATCTCGCTGCTGCTGGTGCGTACGGAATTCCCTGGCAAGCGCATCCTGAGCGCGCTGATCGATCTGCCGTTGTCGGTCTCGCCGATCGTCGTGGGCCTGGCGCTCGTGCTGGTCTACGGCGGCCGCGACGGCTGGTTCGGGCCGACCCTCGAGTCGGCCGGGATCCAGGTCATCTTCTCGACGCCCGGCATCATCATGGCGACCGCGTTCGTGTCGCTGCCGCTGGTGATCCGCGAGGTCATCCCGGTGCTCGAGGAGATCGGCACCGAGCAGGAGCAGGCCGCCGCGTCGCTCGGTGCGAGCGGCTGGCAGACGTTCTGGCGGATCACTCTTCCGGGCATCAAGTGGGCCGTCATCTACGGCGTCGTGCTCACCCTCGCGCGGTCGCTGGGCGAGTTCGGCGCGGTCAAGGTCGTCTCCGGCAACGTGCTCGGCCAGACCCGTACCGCCACCCTCGCCGTCGAGGAGAAGTACCTCAACTTCGACCAGCAGGGCGCGTACGCCGTCGCCTTCCTCCTCGCCAGCGTCTCGGTCATCTGCATCCTCATCGTCTTCGTGCTGCGCGCCCGCGGTGCGCGCGTGCGGTGAAAGACTCTGACACGAAAGGGCATCCCATGAGCATCGAAGTAAGTGGTGTCAACAAGCGTTACGGCGACTTCGTCGCGCTGGA